>DASWTQ010000273.1:0-5945 GCA_036402055.1 Herpetosiphonaceae bacterium | reverse complement strand
GAGCCGCGCCGCCTTGCTGGTGATCGACAGGCCGAGCAGCATCGACAGCCAGAGCAGCCCGAAGGCTACCAGCGCGCTTGAGCGGGAAAGATACCAGTAGGCTTTGGGCTCGGCGCCCAGCAGCGAGGCGCTCAGGCCAGGCAGCCACTGCGGCAGCGCGACAACTGCCGCAAACGCGCCGATCACCGCCGCCATCAGCAGCGTGAAAAAGGTTGACAGCGCGACCGAAGATTGTAGATCGTCGGCGGTGGTCGGCTGCGCGACAACAGGCTTAGCTGGAACTGATCGTTGGGCGGCTGCGCGCGGCGCCAGCTCGGCTGAAGCAGCTTCCGGCGCTGCAACTGGAGTCGTCGTCTGCTGGGCGGCCGCCGCTTTTTGGGCGTTGGCGGCGCGGATCGCAGCCAGACGTGCGGCTTTCTCGTCGGTCATGCTCCTGTTTCCTCTCTCTATGTCGCCCGCCAGCGATACGCTTCCAGACGACTGCTGCGGATCACGTTTCCATCTTCCAGTACCACCAGCCCTGCAAAAGCGGGCTGCGCTTCCAGCCAGTCCAGCCCGGCGCGACTTCCCAGCATCAGCACGACTTTGGCGGCGACCTCACACTCGGCAGCCGACGGCCCGATCACCGTGGCGCTGAGCAGATCCGTGATCGCGGGTCGCAGCGTCCGGGGATCGATCAGATGATGCTGCCAGATGCCGTTCTGCTGCCAGCGACGATAATCGCGGCCGGATGTGGCGACACCACCCTGAGCCAGCAGCAGCAGGTCAAGCTGCTCGTCGGGCGCGTGTGGATCGGCGACGCCAATCGGCCAGGGCGAGCCATCGGACTGCGGGCCACTGAGCGCAATATCGCCGCCGGCGTCGAGCAGCGCAGGCCCGCACGCAGCCAGCCGGCGCACGGCCTGATCCGCCGCCCAGCCCTTGGCGCTGCCGCCGAGATCGAGACGCACACCCGCCGGCAGTCGAATGCTGCGCGTGACGGGATCGCAGCGAATCTCGGCCCAGGCTCCCAGCGCATCGCCCGGCACATCCGGCAGGCTCGTAACCGAGCTTGGTATTGAGCCAGCCTTGAGCGCGTCAAAGGAGCGATCGTAGCCTGCCGCCTCCAGGGCTGTGAGCAACGTCGGCGTCACCAGCCCACCTGTGAGACGTGCCTGATCGAGCGCCAGCTGAACGACCGCCCACAGCGCCGGGCTGGTCGTGTGCAGGTAGCCACTGCGATTCAGGAGACTCAGCTCGCTATCGTCGCGAAAACGACTGAGCTGCTGTTCCCAGGCCGCGAACCACTGCGGCACATCGGCCAGCGCAGCGGCACCGGCGGCGCTATCGTCGTCGAGCACGGCCAGCATCTGACAGCCCATCGCGCGAAATGCGAGATCTTGCATCGCCAAAACTCCTAGCGCGATGACCGCGTGACCGCCGCCGGTCGTGGTGGTTGCGCGCGCTGCGCAGGCGGGGCTGCGGCCCGAGGCGGCACGGCGGTCGGCACGATCTGTGGAGCGGGTACGGCTGTGGGCTGCACAAGGCTGGCCCAGTCCGGCTCCGGCACCAGCGTCGGCACGGCGGCGAGCGTCGGCTGGGGCTGCGGTGTTGCGTCCGGCACACTGATCGCAACCGGCGGTGCAGGCTCGGTATCGTTGGCCGCAAGCACCGCCCAGCCGCTCAACGTGAGCGCCAGCGAGGCAGCGGTGATCAGCGTGTTGGTGCCGGCTGTTCGCCCTCCCGGACGTTTCCCATTCGATCCACTCATTCTGCTGCTCCATCCTCGCGATCAATCATCACGGCCGGATCGGTCGTCGCGGTCAGATCGGTCATCTCTGCCTGAGCCGCTGCTGTCGTCACGGCCGGATCGATCGTCATCTCTGCCTGAGCCGCTGCTGGCACTGATCGAGCCGTTGTCGTCGCGGCCTGAGCCACTGCTGCTCGATCCCGAATTGCTGTCGTCGCGGCGACTCTCTTCGAGGCGCGCATACACGACCGCGCCGCTCACAGCATCTACATACACGCGGCTATTGTTGGTGAAGCGCACCTCGTACACCAGCCGGCCATCTTCTTCTTCAAGCTCCACCCGCTCGACGGTGCCGCCGCCGACGTAGGCGCGCGCCGCAGCCGCCGCCTGATCTGCCGTGATCCGGCCGGGTGTTTGTGGCGCTCCCGACGCGGATGGCGAGGGAAATGGAGAGCTGCTGGCCTCAGGCGGTGAAGGCGCCGGCGATGGCGAGGCTGCGGGCGGATCGCCAGTTCCCTGGCTCGGGGGCGAAGCCGAGGGCGAGGCCGATGCGCTTGCCTGTGGTGTCAGCCGCCGGTACGCATCCTCAAGCTGGCGATTGGCCTGCTCCAGCCGCGCGTTCGCGGTTGCCAGCTGCTGCTGATATTCCGCCTCGCGCTCCGGCGAAAGATCCTGCGCGGTCGGCTCGTCGGAGGCCAGCGGCGCAGCGGTTGCGACACCGCTCGTGGTTGGCGTCAGCGCCAGGCGGCCGATCACACTCGCCGCGATCAAGAGCACAAATGTTGTAAGAACCATCGCCACAGTTAGCGCTGTACGCTGTCGCATATCAAGCTCCTTGCTATGGTCTTTAGCGTACCGCCGTAACCTTGGAATCGGCTAAGAAAGCCGGGCCGGTCTTCTTAGACTGCTCCAAGGTTGCGATGCTATGATGGCCGTGGAGGTTAAAAGATGCGAGTGTTGATCGTCGAAGATGACCGCAAGCTGGCCCGGCTGATGGTGCATATGCTGGAAAAAGAGCGCTATGTCGTCGATGTTGCCTACGATGGCGATACCGGCCTGGATCTGGCTTTAAACGCCCCCTATGATCTGGCGATCATCGATTGGATGTTGCCCGGCCGCGATGGGCTGACGCTCTGCCGGGCGATTCGCGCCGCACGCCTGCCGATCGCGATCTTGCTGCTCACGGCGCGCGGGCAGATCGAAGATCGCGTACATGGCCTGGACAGCGGCGCCGATGATTACCTGACCAAGCCGTTTGCCTTCGAGGAGCTGCTGGCGCGGCTGCGGGCGCTGAGCCGGCGCTTCACCACGGCGGACGCGATCGGCCACGAGCTGCGCGCCGGCGATCTGGTGCTCGATCTACGGGCTCACAGCGCGCGTCGAGGCGAGCAGGTGCTGGAGCTGACGGCGACCGAGTGGCGATTGCTGGAATATTTCGTACGCCATGCCGGACAGCTTCTGTCCCGCCAGCAGCTGCTCGACGCGGTCTGGTCCTATGACGCCGATGTCCAGCCATCGGCAGTTGAAGTCTATGTTTCGTATCTGCGCCGCAAGCTGCACATTCCGCACCAGCCCGATCCGATCACGACCGTGCGCGGCAGCGGCTACCGACTAACCGCCCATGATGTTTAGCAATCTTCGACTACGATTGACGCTGCTGTACCTTGGCGCGGCGGCGCTGCTGCTGATACTGCTCGGCGCGGGCATGTACTGGCTGATCGCGGAGTATTTCCGTATGACGACCGACGCCGCGCTTGAGTACAAGATGGCGTTCGAGTTCCGGCAGCTCGGCGCGCCCATGCCGTCCACGCTGCCCGTCGCGGCGCAAAGCCTGGCCCGGCAAGCGCTGACCGAGCCGGCGCAGGCCGCGCAGAGCAGTGAGCTGGCGGCGATCTATGTGCTGCCGCTGGATCGCGATGGCCGCGTGCTGTTCAACCCGAACACCTTTGCGCTGCCCAGCCAGCCCGATCCGGTGGCTGCCGGCGAGGCTCTGCGTCGGGGCTCCGATCGCCGAACGCTGGTGCTGGCCGACGGCTCGCGTGTGCGCCTGCTGACCTACAAGCTCACGCGCGACGACGGACCCGCGCTGATTCAGGTCGGGCGGGCACTGCATGGACAGGACGAGGCGCTGCAACGGCTGCTGCTGGGCTTGGTGGCGATCGCGTGTGGCGGCGCGGCGCTGCTGGGCTGGAGCAGCTGGTGGCTGGCCGGACGCTCGCTACGACCGGCGCAGGAAGCCTGGGAGCGACAGCAGGCGTTTATCGCCAACGCTAGCCACGAGATTCGCGCGCCGCTGACGTTGCTGCGCGCCAGCGCCGAGGTTGCCCGCCTTAGCGACGAGGCCGACGATGCTCAGCGCGAGCTGCTGGACGACGTGCTGCACGAGGCCGATCACATGACGCAGCTGGTCGAAGATCTGCTGCTGCTGTCGCGTCTCGACGCCCGGCGACTGACGGTTGAGCGCGCGCCAGTGCCGATCGCGCCGCTCTTCGGGGAGCTTGAGCGCCAGCTTGGCCGCGTCGCGAACGAGCGCGGGATAGTATGGGAGGTTGCGCAGACCGGCGGCGCAATCCTGGGCGATGCGGCCAAGCTCCGGCAGGTGCTGCTGATTGTGCTCGACAACGCGCTGCGCCACACACCCACAGGCGGAACGATTCGGCTGAGCGCTCAGCAGCGCGGCAAAACCGTGGAGATCACGATCGCCGACAATGGCGAGGGCATCGCGCCTGAGCATCTGCCGCATCTCTTCGAGCGCTTTTATCGCGTCGACAGCTCACGCAGCCAGGAGCAGCGCGGCAGCGGGCTTGGCCTCTCGATCGCCAAAGGTTTGATCGAGGCGCAGAGCGGCCGGATCAGCATCGCCAGCGAGTTCAAGGCGGGAACCACAGTAACGCTGCGGCTCCCGGCGGCTGGCGACGGACCGGGCCTGTAAGGAATCGACTTCGAGTTGATAAGCTCGGATGCAGGCGGTTGCTCAGGGAAGGTTGATCGGGCCGTAGGAATGGTACTCGCCGTTGGGAGCCAGCACCGCCTGGTACTCGCCGTTATAAACGCAGCCGCAGTCGACATGCAGCACGAAGCGAATGGTTTTCTCAGGCAGCGCCGCGCCTGGCGGGAGATGGCCGTGATCCTGGTAGTTCAGCACCGCGATCGCATGGCCGTTCTCGTCGTACTGCAAAACCTCGTGATACTCGCAATCGTTGTCGAGATACTCGACGCCGTTCGCGTCCTGAACAAAGCAACGTCCGCCGATGTTTGGCCGCACGGGAGCCGCCGACGCCAGCGTCGGAAGACTCACCGCCGCCAGCACTGCCAGCGCTCCTACCATCCGCACCACAACGCGCCACGTGTTCATAGCTTACCTCCTGTTGATTCGACTTCACTCCGGCTACCACAGCTCTTGTGTTGGCTGCGGCAGGGTTGCTCGGAAAGATAGTCTCGACAGGCAGGCAAACGTTACACGTGATCGCGCCGAGCGCCACACACAAAACGACCACATCTTGCGATGCGGTCGTTCTGAAGTCGAGGATCGAATCAGCCATTGACTTCTCGGGCTTTGAGCGGCTGCTCCATCTGCTGCTTCAGCCCAAGCCGATCCCACTCGCCCCAGGTTTCTACACTTTTGCCGTCGCGGAACCGATGAATAATGATCCCGCTGACCGTTATCGGATTACCACTGCCGGGAACGCCCAGCAGCTCGCCCTGATGAATGCCGCGTGCGGTCCAGCGCGTCATGACCAGATCGCCCTCCGCGATCTGCTGGTCCACGGTGCAGCGCAGATCCCGGAATACGGCCTGCATCGCCGCGACGAACTGCTTGGTGGCCTCGGGGCCGCCGTCATCCAGGTCGGTGTCGTAGCCGTGCACAACCTCCTCGGGATCGACCATGTCGTCGATGAAGCTCACATCGCCGTTCGTCAACGCCTCCTCGAAGTACCGCCGGACCTTGGCCTTGTTTTCTTCGGCAGACATCACAGCCTCCTTGTTCGGCACACCGCCGACACATGATGCGTGAGGAATGGCTGAGGAGTGGAGCAGGCGGGAAAAGTGCTCCTCAACCTATAGTCTACTCCTATGATCAATGATGCGTGTGCAGCGCTCAGCCCTGTTTCCAGGTGCGAAAGATCTGCAACAGCTCCTGCTGGGCCTCGGGCGCGATCGAGCTTTCGGGCAGGCTGCCGACCAGCGCGATCGTCTGGCGCATCTGCTGAAGATA
>DASWTQ010000272.1:0-4915 GCA_036402055.1 Herpetosiphonaceae bacterium | reverse complement strand
AACGACCAAACAAACAATGAATGGTTTATGAAACACGATCTTTCAGCGGAACCGCAGGCGGCCCCGCGTGGTATGCAGACGTTTCTGCTGATCTGGTTCGGTCAGCTGATCTCCTCGCTTGGCACCGGCCTCACCGGCTTTGGCCTGAGCGTGTGGGTGTATGAGCAGACCGGCTCCGCGACACATCTAACGCTGATGGCGTTCTTTGGCATGCTGCCGATTATGCTGATCTCGCCGATTGCGGGCGTGATGGTGGATCGCTGGAGTCGCAAGTGGACGCTGATTCTCGGTGATCTGGGCGGCACCTTCTTCACGCTGGTGCTGGTGCTGCTGTTGTGGACCGGGAATATGCATATGTGGGCGCTGTATCCGATCGTGATTATCACCTCGGTCTTTACCGCCTTTCAATTTCCGGCCTTCAATGCCGCGATCTCACAGATTGTGCCCAAGGAACAGTTCGGTCGCGCCAGCGGCATGATGCAGCTCGCTCAGGCGATGAGCCAGCTGGTCTCGCCGATCCTGGCGGGCGTGCTGGTCGTCTGGATCGGGCTGGAAGGCATTATCCTGATCGACTTCGCCACCTGTCTTTTTGCGGTCGTGACGCTGCTGATAATCTCGATTCCCAATCCCGAGCCGAGCACGGAAGGTCAGGCTGCGCGCGGCTCGGTGCTCAGCGAGGCGGTGTTTGGTTGGAGATATATTGCGACGCGGCCCGGCCTGCTGGCGCTGCTGATCTTTTTTGCCGCCAGCAACTTCTTGATGGGCGCGATCGTAGTGCTTTCCACGCCGCTGGTGCTCTCGTTTGCTGACGCGCCGACGCTTGGCGTTGTGCGCTCAGTCGCCGGGCTGGGATTGCTCTTCGGCAGTGTGCTGATGAGTGTCTGGCGCGGGTTCTCCCGCAAGGTGTACGGCGCGCTGGTTGGAATTTTGCTCTCGGGCGTGAGCATGTTTGCGGCAGGTCTCCAGCCCTCGGCGCTGCTGATCACGATTGCGGCGTTCTTCTTCACTGTGGGCATGCCGCTGGTCGCGGCGTCGAGCCAGCCGATCTGGCAGCGTAAAGTTCCGGTCGATGTGCAAGGCCGCGTTTTTGGCGTGCGTATGATGATCGCGACGGGCGCGATGCCGCTGGCTTACCTGATCAGCGGTCCGCTGGTCGATTTTCTCTTTGAGCCGCTGATGACTCCTGGCGGCGCGCTGGCTGGGAGCATCGGCCAGTGGATTGGGACCGGCGAGGGACGCGGCATCGGGCTGCTCTTTATCGTCCTGGGCCTGCTGGCGATAATCTCGGTGGTCGTCGGCTTCCTGTATCCGCGTCTGCGCTTTGTGGAAGACGAGCTGCCCGACGCGATCCCGGACACGCTGCCGGCAGTCGCGCAGCAGCCACAGCTTGATCAGCAGCCGCAGCTTCAGAATTTGTAAGCTGTTCGCGCTTGATCGAAGCGGCCTGTGCTTGATTTCGATCGAGCGTTTCACGTTAATCATGATTGCCGGAGGACGTAGATCGCCGATTCACGTCTCTGCGCTTCACCATTCTACCGCGACAGGGCGATCCACAGGCGATCGCTCTGCTCGCCGCTCCAAAACCTCCCACCCATGCAATGATGGACGTTGGAGGGTACGTCAGCAACGAGGCTGATGTAGCCCAACAGAACATCGGACAGCCTCACAGCGGTTTGATCGTTCCTTGCGCTACACCTAACAGCCTCGCAGAGGCTCACAGCTCGCTCGGCGATGTTGGAGGTGTAACGATGATTGGGCTGCGGCGTCGAATCACGCCGCGCAGGGGGGCGATCAAGCGCTGGCACTTTTCCCCCCTCGACCTGGATTCTGTGCCAGTTCGACATCGCCGGCGCGCACGATAGCAACCGTCTTGAGGCAAAAGGAATCTATGTATGGTGACGCTCGCACAAGGTATGGTGACGCTCGCACAAGTGCAAGAAGCGCGTACCAGGATCGCTCCCTACGTTCGCCACACGGATACCGTGAAAAGTCACTCGCTCAGCCAGCGACTCGGCACCAACGTGTATTTGAAGCTTGAGCTTTTCCAGAAGACCGGCTCGTTCAAATCTCGCTCCGCCTTCAGTAAAATGCTCCATCTCGACGACGCCGAGCGTGCGCGCGGTGTGGTCGCCGTCAGCGGCGGTAATTTCGCGCAGGGCGTGGCCTATGCCGGCAGCGCGCTAGGCGTTCACACCAAGATTGTGATGCCGGTATACACGCCGCAAAACTACGTCGAGGCTACTCGCGGCTACGGCGCGCAGGTGGAGCTGGCTCCCACGATGCAGTCCGCCTTTGAGCTGGCGGAAGAATATTCCAACTCCGGCCTGATCTTTATGCATCCCTACGACGACCCGGATGTGATCGCGGGTAACGGCAGCATCGGCCTTGAGGTGATCGAGGCGGTGCCGCAGGTGACCGATGTGATCGTCAGTGTGGGCGGCGGCGGGCTGATGAGCGGTGTGTCTGCCGCCCTGCGCGAGGTGAGCCCGCATGTTCGGCTGTGGACTGTCGAGACCGAGGGCGCGGACGCGCTGGCGCGCTCTCTGGTCGCTCAGCAGTCGGTGCGTATCCAGGCGACCTCGCTGGCGCGAACGTTGGGCGCGCCCTACATCGCGGCCGAGGCGATCTGTATCGCGCAGAGCCAGCCCGAGCGGCATATTGTGGTCTCGGATCGCGAGGCATATGTGGCGCAGCGCTACCTGCTGGAGCGAACCAAGATCCTCACCGAGCTGGCGACCTCGTGTAATCTGGCCGCTGCCGAGAAGCTCCAGGGAACGTTCGCGCCCGACGATCACCTGGTGATTGTGCTGTGCGGCGGCAACGTTTCGCTCGACGAGCTGGCGCTCTACAAGCGGATGTTCGAGTAGCTTACCAAGACACGGCTGTTTAGCTCAACATAAGCAAGAGTCGAGCGTTGCGCTCGACTCTCGTTCGCTTCACGTGTTGCTTGATAGCTTAGTCGTCGCCGTCGCCCTCGCCGTCCTCGCCGGGCTGCACCAGCCCTGGGTTGTTCAGGTCGCCGTCGTCGTCATCACCTTCCGCGCCGCAGCCGGTCAGCAAGCCTGTGCCCAGCGTGAGCGCCAGCATCAAGATCGTCAGCCAACGTTTCATCCCTGCTCCTCCTGTGTCATTCCCTAAGACTACTATCTGGATCAGAGCACGTCGTGTGCCAGGCCGAAGCGCTTGGTAAAAAGCGAGTAAAAAGAATCTGGATTTCCGTTTGCTCCTCTGCTATCATGGCCACAGCCTCTTAGCACATGGAGCGTTCGTCATGCTACGACATCTTCTGACGGCCGGTTTTTTGGTCGCGCTTGCGTTTTCGTCGATCCAGCCCGCAGCTGCTGCAACCTGCTACGGCTCCGGCTGCCATGGCCTCGATCCGGTCGCCGCTGGCTGCGTGAGCGACGCGCAGTTTGTACGCGCCGCCTACACGGTAACACGCTACTACTCGCCTTCGTGTCACGCCTATTTTGGTCAGGCAAGCGGATTCTGGACCGGCGGCAGCATCTCGCTGTGGATGGCGGCGAGCCCCAAGGGAACCTTGAGCTTCGGCACGACGCCCGATACCTACAGCAGAATGTGGACGAGCGGGGTCGCCTGCGGATCGTACAACGGCGTGCAGGACTGCGCGTAACGACAGCGCTCGGCTCGATCGCTCAGGCCCGGCAGGAATCGATCCTGCCGGGTTTTTGTTTTGTCGGCGCGGCTTGCCAGAGATCCGACAATCGCATACACTGGCCGCGAAATTTCCTCTTCAATCGATCACAACAGAGCCGCCGTGCCGCACCTGAGCGCCGGCGATCTTTTGGAATACTCAACATCGGAGGCTGCCATGAATCCCGCCGACTTTCACTTCGATCCCGATCTCGCCAGCGCCACGACGATTCCCGCTCACTGGTACACCGATGCCGCCGCGCTGGGACTTGAGCAGGAGCGCGTCTTTGGCCGAACCTGGCAGCTGGTCGGCCGGATCGAGCAGGTGCGCAAGCCCGGCGATTTCTTCACTTGCTCGGTGGTCGACGAGCCGCTGGTGGTGACGCGTGCCGGCGATGGTCAGCTGCACGCCTTTTTCAACGTTTGTCGCCATCGCGCCGGGCCTGTGGCGCAGGGAGCAGGCCATCGCAAAACGTTGCAGTGCCTGTATCACGGCTGGACCTATGGCCTGGATGGGCAGCTCCGCACCACGCCCGAGTTCGACGGCGTGCGCTGCTTCGACAAGGCCGCCAATGGCCTGGTGCCGGTGCGCGTCGATACGTGGGGGCCGTTCGTGTTTGTGAACCTGGACGACGACGCGCCGTCGCTGGCCGAGACGCTGGGATCGATTCCTGACGAGACGCGCCATTTGCCGCTGGAGCGCATGGGCTTTTATAAGCGTGTGGACTACGAGATCGCCTGCAACTGGAAGGTGTATGTCGACAACTACCTGGAAGGCTACCATATCCCGATGGCGCATCCGGGGCTGTTCAAAGAGATCGACTACAATCAGTATCGCGTCGAGACTGCGCGCTACTACTCCAAGCAGCACGCCCCGATCCGCCACAACCCCGACTCGCTGTACATGCGCAATCTGGAGCAGGGCGCGGCTCCCGAGGCGCTCTACTACTGGGTTTTTCCCAATCTGATGCTCAACATCTACCCTGACAACTTGCAGATCAATATCATCCTGCCGCTGGGCCACGAGCGTACGCTGACGATCTTCGAGTGGTATGTGCTGGACGTGGAGCGACCGGAGGTGGCCGAGGATTTCGCCAGGTCGTTTGCCTTCAGCGATCTCGTGCAGCACGAGGACATCGAGATCTGCGAGTCCGTGCAGCGCGGTCTCAAGTCGCGCTCCTACGACGTGGGCCGCTTCTCGGTCTCGCGGGAGAACGGCGTGCATCATTTCCACGGGCTGCTGTGCGAGTTCTTGCAGCGC
>DASWTQ010000271.1:0-4290 GCA_036402055.1 Herpetosiphonaceae bacterium | reverse complement strand
AGCGCGGCATCGACTTGGGGTGCGGCCTCGGTCTCGGCAGCCTGCGCGACCTCGGCAGGAGCCTCCGTGCCCAGAATGCGTGCCGCCGCCCTGGCGTTATGTTTCAGCAGATAGGCCGCCAGCTCGGCGATCGTCGGCGCGTCGAAGACGGCCACCACGTAGACCACCTCGCCGAGCGCCTCTTGAAGCTTGTTGACAAAGATCGCCGCCTGGATCGAGTTGCCGCCCAGCTCGAAGAAGTTGTCGTCGACGCCGACCGCCGGCAGACCAAGCACGGCCTGCCACAGCTCGGCCAGCAGCTGCTCCAGCGGCGTCTGCGGCGCGACAAAAGCTTTGTCGAGGTCGGGTCGCGCCTGCGCTCCAAGGGCGCCCGGTGCCGGCAGCGCACGGCGATCGACTTTGCCGTTGGGCGTCAGCGGCAGCGCGCCGAGCATCACAAACGTCGCGGGCACCATATACTCAGGCAGGGCGCTACCCAGGAAGCGCCGCAGATCGGTGACCGTCGGCGGCTGCTCGGGGTCCGGCACCACATACGCCACCAGCCGTTTGTCGCCCGGAATGTCCTCGCGGGCCATGACGACCGCCTCGCGCACGGCGACATGCTGGCCAAGCACCGTCTCGACCTCGCCCACCTCGATGCGGTAGCCGCGAATCTTGACCTGCGCGTCGGTGCGGCCCAGGAATTCGATCGCGCCATCCGGCAGATAGCGCACCAGATCGCCGGTGCGGTACCAGCGCTCCCCGTCGATCGTGACAAACTTCTCGGCGGTCAGCTCGGGCTGATTGAGGTAGCCGCGCGTCACGCCAGCCCCGCCGAGGTACAGCTCACCCGCCACACCCACCGGCACCAGCTGGCCGTGGGCATCATAGAGGCGCACCAGCATATTGGGCAGCGGAGCACCGATCAGCTGGCGCGTCGGGCGCCGATCGCGCGGCACCGGGTAGGCGGTACAGATGATCGTGCCCTCGGTCGGCCCGTAGAGCACCACGATCTCGGCCTCGGGAAACGCGGCCTGCGCATCGGCCAGCAGCTCGGGCGGCACGGCATCGCCGCCCACATAGATTCGCCGCAATCGAGATGTGATCGTTCCCTGTGCCGCCGTCACCGTCTGCACAACCTGGCGCAGCAGGCTGGGCACCGCGTGCAGCATGGTCCACTGTGCCAGCCCTTCCAGCAGGCGGATGCCGTCCAGCGCCTGGTGCTGCGCCATCACGACGGTGGTACCGCCGGCCAGCAGCGGATTAAACAGCTCAAACAGCGCAATGTCGAAGGCGACCGAGGCGATCCAGGGCTGGACATCCGTCGCCCGATAGCCAAAGGTTGTCTGGCTGGCGTGCAGCACGTTGAGCAGGTTGCGATGCTCGACCAGCACCGCTTTCGGGCGGCCGGTCGTGCCCGAGGTGTAGATCAGATATGCCAGGTTACTGGTCGTGAATCGGACGATCGGATTGCCGGTGCTTGCCTGCGCCAGCATGGCCGCGTCGGTATCCAGTCGCACAAGCTGCGCGGACTGTTCCGGCAGCACGCCGCGCAGGCTTTCCTGCGTGACTAATACCGTCGCCTGCGAGTCTTCCAGCATAAACTGGATGCGATCCTGCGGATAGGCCGGATCGATCGGCACGTAGGCGGCGCCGGCCTTCCAGATGCCCAGCAGCCCGACCACGAGATCGAGCGAGCGCTGAAGAAACAGGCCAACACGTGTCTCGGGACCGACACCCAGCGATTGGAGATGATGTGCCAGCTGATTGGCGCGTGCGTTCAGCTCGGCGTAGCTCAGCTGCTGATTGTCAAAGCGGAGCGCCACAGCCTCAGGTGTGCGCGCGGCCTGCGCCTCGAAGAGCTGGGGAACGCACATATCGGTTGGAAACGGCGCGGTGGTGGCCTGCCAGGCGCGCAGGGTTGTCGCTTCGGCGGGCGTCAGCAGCGGCAGCGCATGAAGCGGCTGGTCAGGCTCCGCCACGATCCCGGCGAGCAGCGTCTGCAAATGCTGCACCAGCCGTGCGATCGTCTCGGCCGCAAACAGATCGCTGCTGTAGCCGATCAGCCCCGACAGCCCGGCGGCGGTCTCCTCGATCGACAGGATCAGATCGAACTTGACCGTGTCGTACTCGATCGGCAGCACCGTGACGTCGACTCCCGGCAAGGCCGGTGGAGCCATCGTCGCGTTCTGGAGCACGAACATCGCCTGAAAGATCGGGTGGCGGCTCAGGTCTCGGCTCGACTGCACCGCCTCGACGACGCGCTCAAACGGCACCTCTTGATGCGCGAACGCTTCCAGCGCCCCATCGCGGACTCGCCCGAGCACATCGCGAAACGTCGTCGCGCCTGCCAGCTCGGTGCGGATCGGCAGCATGTTGATGAAGAAGCCGATCAGCGGCTCGACCTCGGCGCGCGTGCGGTTGGCAATGGGCGTGCCGACCGTGATGTCGTCCTGGCCGCTGTAGCGACTGAGCAGCACTTGCCAGGCCGCCAGCAGCGTCATGAACAGCGTCGCGCCGGACTGACGGCTGATGGCCTGAAGCCCCTCGCTGATCGCCGGGCTCAGCACAAACTCCTGGCGAGCGCCGCGAAACGTCGGTACAGGAGGGCGCGCATGATCGGTGGGCAGAGACAGCGTCGGCAGATCGGCCAGCCGCGTGCGCCAGTAGTCCAGCTCCTTATCGAGCGCCGCGCCCTGAAGCGATTCCCGCTGCCAGACAGCATAGTCGGCGTACTGAATCGGCAGCTCCGGCAGCTGCGGCTCGACACCAGGCTGGCGATCCTGCCCACGATACGCGGTGTAGAACGTGCTCAGCTCGCGCATAAACACGTTGAGCGACCAGGCGTCCGCGACGATATGATGCAGCGTCAGAACCAGCAGCGCCATGTTTGCGTCGAGGCGCACAAGAGTCGCCCGGATCAGCGGCCCGCGCTGAAGATCGAACGGGCGGCGGATCTCGGCCAGCAGGAGCCGCTGCGCCTCGGCCTCACGGTCGGCAGCGGGCTGAGTGGAGAGATCGATCGTGGGCAGGAGCAACGTCAGATCGGGAGCGATCACCTGGACCGGCTGTCCGTCGTCCAGGGCGAACGTCGTGCGCAGCACCTCGTGCCGGGCCACAACGCTCTGGAGGCTGCGGTTGAGGGCTGTAGCATCAAGTTCACCCGTCAGACGGAGCGCGTAGGGCACATTATAGGCCGGGCTTTCCGGTTGCAGTCGATCAACAAACCACAGTCGCTGCTGCGCAAACGACAGCGCACACGGGCCGCTTCCAGAGCGGCGCTGAATCCCCTGGGCTTTTGGGGCAGCTACGCCGCGTTTCTTCAATAATAGCTCGAATAGCTTACGCTTCTCGGCTGATAAGGCATCGTTATTGTTAGAGGCATCGCTCATGTACGTAGCACTCCAGGTATCGATCTCTCTACAGGTGCCGGGCTCAACCTCACACTGAGAGCAGCACGTTAGCTTCATCCTCGGGCATGTCTTGCTTGCAACGCGGCAACCTGCTTACGGAAGCCGGCGCATGCCGCTCCTTTGGCAAGCAGTCGCGCAGCTCTGAAGCGTTGAGCCGCTCATCAGAGGGTGTTGTGTTTGTCGGAAGCTTTGGGGAAGCGGTAGGCGAAGGGGCCGAGCATGAATCGCAGAGTGCGCCGGCCGGTGGCTGCACGACCCACCATAGCTCTAGGTTGCGATCGGAAGCCTTCGTAGGAGTGAGGCTAGAAGATTCGGTTTTCGGTGTACAGATTTGGATTAAATACACCCTATTTGGGGGGAGTAAACCGCTCATCATGCCTCTTGGAATCGCTTCACGAACCATTTTTACTGATTTAAATGCCTATTTGCTCGATTTATTCTCGGCAATCGACGATCAGTTTGGATTTGTATGCCAGCAGATACTATTATAGCCGTGCTAAACGTCTACATTGTTAACTTATGCTTAAGCAACGATTTAGACTTTAACACACGCAAAATGATCGCGTGAGCTATTTAAGCTCACATCACAAAGCGAGTCACTCATCGCGACTCATATCAAAACACGCCAAAGACCCTTTATGTCCCGGAGGACGATCATTTAGGAGTCTGGTGGCAGTATGTGCTTCGTTCGCTCGTAAGCGTCATACTGCGTTAACAGCACGCGGAAACAAAGTCACCTATGACTCACAGGGGCTTAGGGGTTTTACTACCCGAACCTTTGGGTCAGGTTAAGGCAGGTTCAAAAACCGGTCAAGATCAATGCTTATTCGCACAGCATTGTACGCAGAATCCGCACGCTGACCGATTTTTCTGTTATTTCAATGAGTTGACTATCCAC
>DASWTQ010000270.1:0-6157 GCA_036402055.1 Herpetosiphonaceae bacterium | reverse complement strand
CGCGTGGACAGGGCACCGTCGGCGGCGATGGCGTGGGCGTGGTCGTGCTCAAGCGCCTGGAAGACGCGCTGGCCGACGGCGACACGATCCACGCGGTGATCGCCGGTTTCGGGATCAACAACGACGGCACGGCCAAGGCGGGCTACACCGCGCCCAGCGTGCAGGGCCAGGCCCAGGCGATCGAGGCCGCGCACGCTCTGGCCGAGATCAACCCCGAGACGATCAACTATATCGAGGCGCACGGCACGGCCACCACGCTGGGCGATCCGATCGAGATCGAGGCGCTGACGATGGCCTTTCGCGCCAAGACCGATAAGGTTGGCTTCTGCGCGATCGGCTCGGTCAAAACCAATATCGGCCATCTCAACACCGCCGCCGGAGTCGCCGGGCTGATCAAGACCGTGCTCGCGCTCAAGCACAAGCGCATCCCGCCCAGCCTGCATTTTCAGCAGCCGAATCTGGCGATCGATTTTGCCGCCAGCCCGTTCTATGTCAACACACGGCTGGCGGCCTGGCGCACCGGATCGACGCCGCGCCGGGCTGGTGTAAGCTCGTTTGGCGTTGGCGGCACCAACGCGCATGTGGTGCTGGAGGAAGCGCCCGCCGCTGAGCCGACCAGCCCGGCGCGGCCCTGGCAGCTGCTGCTGCTTTCGGCCAAAACCGAGTCAGCGCTCGAAACAGCTACCGGCAATCTGGCGGCATATCTTGAGCAGCATCCCAACGCCGAGCTAGCCGACATCGCCTACACGCTCCAGGTCGGGCGGCGCGCCTTCGAGCACCGGCGCGCGATCCTGTGTCGTGATGTCGCGGGGGCGCGTCAGGCACTGGCGAGCCGCGATCCCAGCCTTGTGTGGACGCAGAGCGCCGGAACGCAGGAGCCGCAGATCGTTTTCATGTTTCCCGGCCAGGGCGCGCAGTATCTTCAGATGGCGGCCGGGCTCTACACCAGCGAGCCGGTCTTTCGCGCGCATGTCGATCGCTGCGCCGAGCTGCTACAGCCACGCTTAGGCTTCGATCTGCGCCAGGTGATCTATCCCGACGCCGAGCACATGGCCGCAGCAGCCGCGCAGATTCAGCGGCCCGGCGTGGTGCTGCCGGCCCTGTTCGTGATCGAGTATGCGCTGGCGCTGAACTGGCAGGGCTGGGGCATCCAGCCACAGGCGCTGATCGGCCACAGCTTCGGCGAGTATGTCGCGGCCACACTGGCGGGCGTTTTTTCGCTCGAAGACGCGCTGGCGCTGGCGGTCGTGCGTGGACAGCTGATGGATCAGCTGGCGGCGGGTGCTATGCTCAGCGTGGCGCTGCCCGCCGCCGAGATCGGATCGCGTCTCGGCCCGCTGCTTTCACTCGCGGCGATCAACGGCCCGGCGCTGTGTGTCGTCTCCGGCCCCGTGGCGGCGATCGCCGAGCTGGAAGCAGCGCTGAAAGCCGAGAACGTGGATTGCCGCAGGCTGCACGCCGACGCCGCGCCGCACTCCGCGCTGGTCGAGCCGATGCTTGAGCCGTTCACGGCCTTTGTCAGCAGCCTGGAGCTTGCGCCGCCGAAGATCCCCTATCTGTCGAATCTCACTGGCACCTGGATCACGCCCGAACAAGCTACCGATCCGCGCTACTGGGCCCGGCATCTGCGCGAGACCGTGCGCTTCGCCGACGGGCTGCAACCGCTGCTCGACAATCCCGACATGATCCTGCTCGAAGTCGGGCCGGGCCGCACGCTGGCCACGCTGGCGAAGCTTCAGGCCGCGCCCGAGCGCATCGTGCTCACATCGTCGCGCCATCCCTACGACCAAACGCCGGACGAGGCGTGCGCGCTGACGGCGCTGGCCGAGATCTGGCTGGCCGGTGGTCGCGTGAACTGGCAATGGTTGTATGCCAACGAACGTCGCCAGCGCATCCCGCTGCCGACCTATCCCTTCGAGCGCCAGCGCTACTGGATCGACGCGATTCCCGGCGCTGCCCAAATCCCCGGCGGATCGCTGCGCAAAAAGCCGGATCTGGCTGACTGGTTCTATCTGCCTTCCTGGAAGCGCTCACTGCGACCTCAGCGCGCCGATAGCCACGCCGAGATCTGGCTGATCTTCGCCGACGACAGCGGCATCACGGCGCAGCTGAGCCGGCGGCTGCGTGATCGCGGCCAGGAGGTGGTCGAGGTACACGCGGGCGACGCATGGGCCAGACTCGACGCGACCAGCTACACGATCGCGCCGGATCGACCCGACGACTACCGCACGCTGCTGGATGCGCTTCACGCTCAGGGCACGCCGCCGACGCGGATCGTCCATCTGTGGAATGTTGCGGCGCACAGCCCGGCAAGCGCTGAGATCACGGCCTTCTACAGTCTGCTCTGGCTGGCTCAGGCGCTCGGCACGCAGCCTACACAACCGATCCAGCTCAGGGTGATCTCGCAGGCCATGCAAGCCGTCGCCGGAGAAGCGCACCTGATCCCGGAAAAGGCGCTGCTGCTGGGTCCGTGTCAGGTCATTCCTGAGGAATATCCGCACATCAGCTGCCAGAGCATCGATATTCTGGTGCCAGCTGCGGCCAATGGATCGCAAACTCTGCTGATCGAGCAGCTGCTGGCCGAGCTTGCAACGCCGATCGCCGACCCGGTGATCGCGTATCGTGGCCGCGACCGCTGGGTGCGCGCGTTCGAGGCGGCGCGATTGGAGCCGGGCGACAATCACAGTACGCTGCGCAGCCAGGGCGTGTATCTGATCACCGGCGGTCTGGGCGGCATGGGCCTTCAGCTGGCCGAGCATCTAGCGCGCAGTGTCCAGGCGCGACTGGTTCTGGTCGGGCGCTCGGCGCTGCCCGCGCGCGATCGCTGGCAGGAGTGGCTCGCCACGCACGCCGACGACGATCGAACCAGCGCCAGAATACGCGCGGTGCTGGCGCTTGAGGCGCACGGCTCCGAGGTTATGCTGTGCAGCGCCGACGTGAGCGATGCAGCTCAGATGCGCGCCGTGATCGCCGAGACGCTGAGCCGTTTCGGCGCTCTGCATGGGATCATTCACGCGGCCGGCATTCCCGGCGGCGGTCTGATCCAGCTCAAGACACAGGTGGCGGCTGAGGAGGTGCTGGCGGCGAAGGTCGCTGGAACCCGCGCGCTGGTCTCGGCGATTGCGGATCTACCGCTCGATTTTCTGGTGCTGTGCTCGTCGCTGTCGTCGCTGATCGGCGGCTTCGGGCGCGTGGATTATTGCGCGGTCAACGCGTTTCTCGACGCTTTTGCCCACGCCGCAGCGCTGCCGACGCGCATCGTCACGATCAACTGGGACGCCTGGCAGTCCGTGGGCATGGCCGCCGAGGCAGTTCAGGCCGACGCGACTCTCGACGGCGAGCAGCTGCGCGCGGCCATTCGGCCCGACGAGGGCGTGGCGGTCTTTGAGCGCATTCTGGCTGAGAGCAGCCTGTCGCAGATCATCGTCTCGACGCGCGATCTCGCCGCTCGTGCCGGCCAGATGCGCCGTGCCGCCCAGGATTTGGCCGCGCTCACGACGATCCAGCCTGCCGGCGTCAAACACGCGCGCGGGCAGCGCCAGGCACCTTATGTCGCGCCGCGCAGCCAGCTTGAGGCGCAGATCGCAGCGATCTGGCAGCGCGTACTCGGCATCGAGCTGGTGGGCGTCGACGACAACTTTTTCGCGCTGGGCGGTCACTCGCTGCTCGCCGTGCAGCTGCTGGGCCAGCTTCAGCGCGAGATGCCCGGCGACGCGCTGTCGCTGCAAACGATCTTTGCCGCGCCCACGGTAGCCGCTCTAGCCGCCACGATCGAGCGCGATCGGCAGGCGGAGCAGCCGCAAGCAGCGCAGCCGGATCTACTGGCGCTGCTGCCGCGCATCGGCGACAGCGGCGAGGCCGAGCTTTCGTTCGCGCAGCAGCGGCTCTGGTTCATCGATCAGCTCGCGCCGGGCATCTCGGCCTACAACCTGCCGGTGGCTGTGCGGCTGAGCGGCGACCTCCATCTGGATGCGCTTCAGCAGAGCTTGAGCGCACTGATCCAGCGTCACGCGATTCTGCGCACGACGTTCAGGCTGATCGAGGATCAGCCGCGCCAGGTGATCGCGCCCGTCGAGCAGCACGCCAGTGTCACGCTAAAGCTGATCGATCTCCTGGCAGTGCAGCCGGATCAGCGCGAGGCACAGGCGCAGCAGCTGGCGACCGCCGAAGTTCAGCAGCCGTTTGATCTCCAGCAGGGACCGCTCCTGCGCGCCACGCTGCTGCGCACAGACGATTCCGAGCATCTGCTGCTGCTGACGATGCATCACATCATCTCGGATGCCTGGTCGATCGGCATTCTGCTGCGCGAGCTGACCACGCTCTACCGGGCCTTTGCCGATCACAAGACGCCGGATCTGCCCGCGCTACCGTTTCAGTACGCCGATTTTGCCAGCTGGCAGCGGCAGTGGCTCTCCGGCGATGTGCTCGATCGACAGCTGAGCTACTGGCGCGCACAGCTCGCCGACATTCAGCCGCTTGAGCTGCCGACCGATTATCCGCGTCCGGCCGTCGCGACGTACAGCGGCGCAAACCAGCTGTTTAGCCTGTCGCCGCGCCTGTCCGCCGATCTGAAAGCCCTGAGCCAGCACGAGGGCTGCACGCTTTTCATGCTGCTGCTGGCCGGATTCCAAACGCTGTTGCACCGCTACTCGGGCCAGAGCGACATCGCGGTCAGCACGGCGGTCGCCAATCGTGGCCGCTCGGAGTTCGACGATCTGATCGGCTGCTTCATCAATATTCTGGTGCTGCGCGCCGATCTCCGGGGCAATCCCGACTTCCGCGCGCTGCTGCATCAGGTGCGCGAGATCTGCCAGAGCGCGTACGCGCATCAAGATCTGCCCTTCGAGCTGCTGGTCGATCAGCTGGCAGTCGAGCGCGATCTCAGTCGCAATCCGCTGTCGCAAGTGATGCTGATCGTACACAACACGCCGCGAGAGCCGATCGAGCTGGACACGCTGTCGATCAGACCGGTCGCGCTGTCGGAGCGCATGTCGGCCGAGTTCGATCTCACGATCCATATCTGGGAACATAACGGCGAGCTACACGGGCAGCTGACCTACAACACCGATCTTTTCGCGGCAGCGGCGATCACGCGGCTGATCGAGCATTTCCAGACGCTGCTGGCGGGCATCGTGGCGCAGCAAGATCGGCGAATCTCGGATCTGCCGCTGCTGACTGCCGCCGAGCGCCGGCTGCTGCTTCAGGATTGGAACGCCACGCAGGTCGATTATGGCCAGGATCGCTGCCTGCACGAGCTGATCGAGGAGCAGGCGCGGCGCACGCCCGACGCAATCGCTGTAACGTTCGAGGCTGCGCAACTGACGTACGCGGAGCTAAACGCGCGATCGAACCGGCTGGCACGCTATCTGCGCGCGCTGGGCGTGACGCTGGAGTCGCGGGTGGCGATCTTTATGGAGCGATCGCTTGAGCTGCCGGTCGCGCTGCTGGCCGTGCTGAAAGCGGGCGCTGCCTACGTGCCGATCGATCCCGGCTATCCTGAGGAGCGCATCCAGTTTATGCTCGCCGACGCGCAGACGCCGGTTGTGCTGACGCAGCAGCGGCTACGTGAGCGGCTGCCCGACACCGACGCGCAGATCCTGGCGCTGGATCTGGACGACTGCTTCCAGGAGCGCGACGAGAGCGTCGACAGCGGTGTCACGCCCGACAACATCGCCTACATCATCTACACCTCGGGATCAACGGGACGGCCCAAAGGCGCGATGATCCCGCACCGTGGGCTGGTAAACTATCTCCACTGGTGCGCGCAGGCGTACGGCATCGCCGAGGGAGCGGGCGTGCCGGTTCACTCGTCGCTCGGCTTCGATCTGACGGTGACCAGCCTGTTCGCACCGCTGATCGTCGGCCAGCGCGTGATACTGCTGCCGGAAGATCAAGGCCTGGATCGGCTGAGCGCGGTGCTGCACTCCGGTGCGGATCTGAGCCTGGTCAAGCTCACGCCCGCGCATGTCGATCTGCTCAACTACGTGCTGCCGGGGGAGTCGCTGGCAGGCTGTATGCGCATGATGATTATCGGCGGCGAAGCGCTGCGGGCCGAAACGATCGCAGGCTGGCGTGAGCACGCTCCACGGACGCGCATCATCAACGAGTACGGCCCCACCGAAACCGTGGTCGGCTGCTGTGTGTACGAGGTGCCGCC
>DASWTQ010000269.1:0-1646 GCA_036402055.1 Herpetosiphonaceae bacterium | reverse complement strand
CCAGGTTTCGGTCTCGCTGCGCGGCGCGGCGTAGCTCGTGGCCATAGCAGGTCGCGGGTGCGCAGCTTTAGCCTGGCTGACCTGATCGATCGCCTCGACGATGCGCGACTGGCTCAGCGTGTTGGCGCGCTCGATCGCGGTATGCAGATCGCGGGTGGCAACCACGATCTGCGGCAGCCGGTTGCGCGACAAAATGCGCTTGAACGCCTCGATGCCCTCGCCGGTCAGAATGCCGGTCACTTCCAGGCTGGGCTTCGCCGCCGGCTGAGCGCCGCTGTTCGCTGATGCGTCTGCCACTCGGCTCTGCTGCGCCGACTCACGCAGCCGGGTAGCGGACTCGGAAACCCGGCGCGTGGTGAAGTCGTGGATCTCGACCAGCACGCGGCTCTGCTGATCCAGGATCGTGATGTCGAACGAGAGTGTTTCGCGGCTGGGATCGGCGGCGGGCTTATAGCGCACGTAGCTATAAAACTTCTCGGCCAGCGGCGCGTACACGTCGAGGCTGCCGTACGAGAGCGGCAGGTAGTTCTCTCCCGGCGCCCCGATGCCGTTGCCGAACGCCGTCGCGACGTCGAGCAGCGCGGGATGCAGGCCGTACTCGGCGATGTCGGCGGCAAACGCGGCGGGCAGCTCGATCACTCCCAGGCCCTGATCTTTACCGACATAGGCTTTGCGCAGGCTCATCCAGCGCGGGCCCCAGTAGACGAAGCGCTCCGCCTTGCGCACCTCTTCCTCCGAGATCTCGATCGCCTCGCCCTTCCACCCGGCGATCAGCTCGTCGACATCTAACGCGGGCGTCGCCTCCGACGCGACGCCGACTTTGCCGCGCGCGTGCTCCTGCCAGATCGAATCCGCGCCGTCTTTGGATGCGGCCCGGCTGATCACGCGGAACTCGGCGCTGTCGCCGTCGCCCTCGATGATCGTGTGCACCTCTTTGCGCTCGTCCAGGCCGACCATCAGCGGCGTCATAAAGAACACGTCGCGCAGCGCGATCGGCCGTCCTGCCGCACGCTCCTCAAAGGCGGCGCGCGCTAGCTCAAGATAGGAGGTGCCCGGCAGCGCGGGAGCGCCCATGATCTTGTGCTCGGCCAGCGCCCAGTGGCTTGGCCCGTTGAACTCGGTCAGATAGATCTCCTGGCTCGGCTTCGTAACCCGCCGGTCGAGCAGAGGGTGCTTTAGCTCCTTGGGATAGGTCCGCCTGGCCGTGTCCAGACCGTACGCTGCCGCCACATCGACCGCCATGCCGACCTCTTGCCAGGCGTCCCAGTTGATCGAGACGGTGTAGGTGCCGGTTTTGGCGCTGTAGTAGGGCGCGAACGCATCCATGAACGCGTTGGCCGCGCAGTAATCCACCTGCCCGATGCCGCCCACGACGCCGGTGGTCGAGGAGCAGAGCACCAGCAGATCCAGCCTGATGCCGTCCAGCGCCTGCTCAAGCACGCGTAGCGCTGTCGTCTTGGGCGCCAGTACGCGAGCAGCCTGCTCGGGCGTTTTCAGCTGGATCATGCCGCCGCCGGCGATGCCCGCCGAGTGGATCACGCCATGCAGCGCGCCGAACTCCGCCAGCGTTTGCCGCACCACCGATCGCATATCGTCAAGGCTGGCCACGTCGGCGCTCAGCACCAGCACGTCGCCGCCCAGCGCTT
>DASWTQ010000268.1:0-2642 GCA_036402055.1 Herpetosiphonaceae bacterium | reverse complement strand
CTGGGCGCCAACGCCTATCTGACCAAGCCGATCGACGAAGAGCAGCTCCGCAGCACAGTCGCGCAGCTGGTCAGCCACGACTCGACGATCCTGGTGATCGACGACGACGACGATGCACGGGAGATCGTCATCACGCAGCTTCAGCAGCTTGGCCGGCATACGATCCTGACAGCCGGCGGCGGCCGTGCCGGCCTGGAGCTAATCGCCAGCCAGAGGCCCGACCTGATCATTCTCGATCTGATGATGCCGGAGGTCGATGGCTTTGCGGTGCTTCAGCAGCTCGAAACGGACGAAGCCACGCGCTCAATCCCGGTGGTGGTCCTGACGGCGAAAGACCTTACGAACCAGGAGCGCGAGTTTCTCAACCAGCGCGTCAGCAGCTTGCTCAACAAAGGCTTTACCTCCGCCGGGGAACTTCTGGAGAAAGTCGCCGAGCTGCTGGGCACCGTCGCTGAATACTCGGCCGAATCTCAAAACCCCCTACCATAAGGAGAGCTTATGCGTCCTGATGAAGCGTATGTGCTTGTGATCGAAGACGATCTTGATAATTTACTGGTTGCTACCGATCTGCTCCAGCTCGCCGGCGTCAAACATATCAACGCGCAGACCACCGGCTGGCAAGGGCTCAAGCTGGCCGAAAGCCTGCCGCGCATTGATCTCATTCTGCTCGACATTCAGCTGCCCCACGAGGACGGCTACGCGATCCTCGACCATATCCGGGCTAATCCCAAGCTCAAAGATACCACGGTCGTAGCGGTGACGGCCAATGTGCTGCCCCAGGATGAGGCTCGCGCTCGCACCGCTGGCTTCGACGGGTTTATCGGCAAGCCGCTGTTTTTCGATCGCTTTCCCCAGCAGATCCAGTCGCTGCTTGAGGGCGAAGAGGTGTGGATGCCACGCTAGCCGAGCGCTGTCACAGCGACGACGTTTTTGCTTCCAACTCGCTTCAAGTCGCTGCCTGGCAGATGTGCTGCCGGGCTTTTGCATGCCGGCGTGCGGTAAAATAGAACGGAGAATCAAGAACCTAGAACCAAGAACCTAGAACAAAAAGAAACACCTTCATTCCCCCTCGCCTATCGCCGACGAGGCGGAAGCCCGCCGAGGAGTGGGGCAGGGGGAGGCCCGCAGGCCGGGGGTGAGGGCCAAGAACCAAGAACAATTGAACAAATGAACAAAAAGTAGCCTCATCGTTTGTTCCTTTGTTTGCCTGTAGGGCGCAGGAGCCCAAAGCGAGGAGCATCGATAGCTGTGGATATTGCTCATATTCGCGCACTCTACGATCGAGAACAACGTCAAAATCTGGCGATTCCGGGAATGCGGCGCGAAGTCGTCGGCACGCTGGTGCGGCATGTCAACCAGGCTCCTGGCGACGGCATGGTGATCTACTCATGTCTGGAGCCGGAGGCCGTCGAATCAACGGTGAGCGAGCAGATCGCCTATTTCGAGGAGCTTGGCCAGGGCTTCGAGTGGAAGGTGTATAGCCACGACCCGCCGCCGGATCTCAAAGACCGGCTGGGCGCGCGCGGCTTCGAGGTCGGCGAGGACGAGGCGATCCTGGTGCTCGATCTGGAAGCCGCGCCCGCCGTGCTCGTGGAGCCGGTCACAGCAGACATACGGCGGATCACCGATCCTGAGCAGATTCCCTCGATCATCACGGTGCAGAACGAGGTCTGGCAGATGGATTTCAGCTGGCTGGGGCAGCGTCTGACCACGAATCTGCGCGAGCGGCCGGATTTTCTCTCGATCTACGCGGCCTACGCAGACGATCAGCCAGTCGCGGCGGCCTGGATCAACTTCCCGCCGAAGAATCAGTTCGCCAGCCTGTGGGGCGGCTCGACGCTGGCCGGCTACCGGCGGCGCGGCCTCTACACAGCGCTGCTGGCCGTGCGCGTGCAAGAAGCGCTACAGCGCGGCGTGCGCTTTCTCACAGTCGACGCCAGCCAGATGAGCCGCCCAATTCTGCAAAAGCTCGGCTTTCAGCTGATCGCCTACGCGTATGCGTGTAACTGGAAAGTAGAGACGGAAGAACCTAGAACCTAGAACCCAGAACCTAACGGAATGAACAAACGAACAAACGAACAAACGAACAAAAAAGTCATAACCGCTCTCATTTGTTCCCTTGTTCTCTTGTTCCCTTGTTCCTTTATTTGCCCGTAGGGCAGGGATGAGGGCCTGTCCCTTCACTCAACCAATCACCACAGAAAAACCTTTATACTACAAGGAGATTCCCCTTCGCAGCTGTGCGAAGCCAACAGGAGAAAGCTAATCCGCAATGGTTATACCGAGCCCGACCGACTCGATCGACAGCCCGCCCGCCGGCGATGCGCGCCACCACGAGCCCGAGCCGATCTACCAGCAGCGCTGCGATCGCTTTGCCGAGCGACGAGCACACTACGCCCGCATCAGCAGCCGCATGGCCAACATCAGCATCACGCTGGTCGTGGTCGCGGTAGCCGCGCTGAGCGTTGGCCTGTGGCGCGGTATGCCGCTGCTCCTGGTTCTAGCCGCCCTCGCAGCGATCGGCTTTGCGCTCTCGTACGGCTATCACACCTTGATCGATCGCCAGCACCAGCGCTATGACGAGCTGTGGAAGATCAACGACGAGGCGTTTCGGCGCCTGCGGCGAGATTGGGCCACGCTGC
>DASWTQ010000267.1:0-22337 GCA_036402055.1 Herpetosiphonaceae bacterium | reverse complement strand
GGCCGGGCTGGCTCTCACTTGGCCCTCATCCCCGCCCCCTTTCCCCGAACCTCGGCGGGCTTCCGCCTCGGTTGCGATAGGAGAAGGGGAGTTAAGGTACTCGCTTTTGTTCTTTGCTCTTTGTTCTTTGTTCTATCTTTTTGGTTCTCGATTCTCCCTTTGTTCCTTTGTTCTTTTGTTCTTTTGTTCTTTCGTCACCGTACATCAAAGACCTGATAGTTCGGCGTGCTGATCACCACCGGATAGCGCGCCTGAAACGCCGCTGTATTCGCCGCCAGATCGTTGCGCTCGCCCGGCCCGATCACCACGTAGTCTACGCCATACTGCTTCAGCAGCGCGTCGGTGCGCTCGCCCAGAGCGTAGATCTCGCGCAGATCACGCTCGCGCTCCGCCACGTCGATGCCGTGCGTCCACAGCCAGCCGGGATAGCTCATCACCACGCGGCGACCGGTCAGCATCGGCACGGGATGATTGTTCTGGATGCCGGCCGCGAAGACCGCGCGCTCCGGGGTTTGTGTGCGCACCAGGTCGGCCAGCATGATCTCCTCGGTATTGGCCAGTTGATAGCGACTGAGACCCAGCAGCTGGTGCAGATTGACCAGCAGCCCCGAGAGCGTCATCGTCAGCACGACGACCACCAGCAGCCCGCGCACAACAATCGAGCGCTGCTGCCGCCAGGTCTGCATCAGCAGCGCCGCGACCAGGATCGCGACCGCCAGGAACCAGTACACCAGCACCTTGTGATTGTCCCAATCCCACGGTTGAAAAACTACCAGATTCGCGAGCGCGAAGACGGGCATGAAGCCCCACAAAAAGCGCCAGGCGCGCACAGACAAGAGATCCGGCTGCGTCAGCGCGACCAGCAGCAGCGGCAGAAACGCGCCAAGATTTTTCAGCCAGAACCACAGCCACGAGTCCGGCTTCGCGATCCAGCCGACCTGGAGCCGCAGCGCCGCCGTCGCGCCGCGCTCACCGCCCTGCTGGATGTAGAGCTGCGGTACGGCCAGCAGCACCCACACGCCAAAGAAGAGCAGCCACCAGCGCGAAGGAAAGAGCAGAAACAGGAACGGCGTGATCAGCGCCAGCGAGAGCAGCGTGCTCAAATGCGCCAGCGGCAGCAGCGCGGCCACGATCCCGGCCAGCCCAAACCAGCGCGCCTCGTTCCGCTCCACACCGATCAGCAGCAGCGTGAGACAAAGCAGGCCGAGCGGCATGCCATAGAGGTAGCCGCGCTGGGGCATGATGAACGCGAAGTACATGTTTTCCCAGCGAAAGTTGGCCTGGCCGAGGCGGGTAGCGTTCCACGGCTGTTGTCGCAGCGTGCCCAGCAGATCATGGGAGGCGTTAATATCCGCGGCGGTCAGCACCCAGCCCAGGCCACCGCCCAGCAGAAACAGGATCAGCACCAGCGCCGCCACGCCACGATCGCCGGTGAGCCGCCGGGCAAAAGCGTACAGCCCCAGCAGCCCCAGCAGCGAGAAGATGAAGCTGTGCAGCGTCAACGAGGTGGCCGGATCGACGCCCAGCGTGACCGAGGCCGCCGAGGTTAGCGCGGCAAGATAGTGATAGTCGTAGTGGTGGCCGACCAGGCGCGGATGCATCGGCGGAAAGTTGGCGCTATACGCAAACGACGTCACATCACCGAGATGCTGCGGCCAGTCGCCCCAGATGTTGACATGCCCGGCCCACAAGCCATCGGCCGTGTAGTTCAGCCCGCCGGCCCAGAAGAGCGCCCAGCGCAGCGCGAAGCCGCCCAGCACCAGCAGTGGCAGGACACCCACGCTGAGCCAGCGCGATCGCTGATCGGCCGCGACGATGCCGCTGGTCGGCTGCTCGCCCAGATGCCTCAGCCGAAACTGACGCAGCATCTGCCAGTCGGGCCAGATCAGTCCGGCCGCGAGTGCCGCCGCCACTTCGATCGCGACGACCATTAGCAGGCTCAGCTGGCCAAACAGGCAGGCCAGCGCCAGCAGCGCCAGCGACGCGATCACCACTCCCAGCGGCGCGCCATACGCGATCTGCTCCAGCGGATCGAGCAGCCGCGCAAACCGACGCAGCAGCGCCACGCCGAGCGCGCCCATCGACAGCAGCAGCACCAGCGCCGCCAGCAGCCCGAGGGCACTTGTACTGGTTAAGGCTGCGGCGTTGGACAGCGTCGCGGAGAGGGCGGCAAGAGCAGGCAGCCGACTTGTAGCAGCGCAAACAAGCTCGTAGATGGGCATGATCTCATCCTAAGGGTATCAAGCGGCGGGAACTGGCGTGTATTGTAGCGCACACGCGGCGATCTGGATACGTGTCAGCGCTCGGCCTTGAGCTTCTGCCAGTCGCCGGCCAGCATGGCGTAGGCAGCCAGATCGACAAAGTTTCCGCCGCGTACCCAGCCGTGCCGGTGAACGCCCTCGAAAGCAAAGCCCACACGCTCGGCGACAGCGCGCGACGGCTGGTTGTTGACCTCGGCTTCCAGCGTCACGCGGTTCAGCTTCAGATCGTCGAAGGCAAAGCCGAGCATAGCCTTGATCGCGCGTGTCATCACGCCACGACCGGTGGCATTCTGACCCAGCCAGTAGCCGATCATCGTCGAGCGCGCGTGCCACTCCACCGGAAAGAACATCACCCCGCCGACCATGCGATCGTCCAGCCAGATGCTGGCCCAGGGCAGGCCATCTTCGGCATAGCGACTCATCCCGCGCTTGATAAAGGCTTCCGCTTCTTCGATCGTATGTATGGTGTAGGCCCAGTCCAGCCAGGCTCCGAAATAGTCGCGATTCTCCTGGAGCAGGGTCAAAAACGCGGAAGCCTGCGCGCGATCGAAGATCCGCAGATCGGCTCCATCACCCAGATCGTGCTTGAACATGCTTGCCTCCTGAAGCAGCTATCGATGCGCTTCGAGCGTGGAAGATCGACAAAGATCGCGGCTGATTATACTGGATCACATCTGGGCTTTATGCGGCAAAAAGCCTGTACCGCCGGTTGGGCTTTTCGGCTAGGAAGTGCCAGCAGAAGCGTGCTATACTCGTTCCGATCCTAGACTGCGATGTTGCATCCTCTTGTTTTGCTCCACTCCGGCGAATTATGTAGCGCACACAAGGAGCAGCCATATGACCTCTTCGACCTTACCCGTCGCGGCAGGCGGCGATCCTTTCGGCCCCGCCATGCTTGCCGAGCCCTACCCGCACTATAACCGCGTTCGCGACCAGACGCCGATCTACTGGAGCCCGTTTCTGAACAGCTGGGTGCTGATGCGCTACGCCGATGTCAAGGCCGCGCTGCTCGATCCACGGCTGTCGTCGGCGCTCACACGCACAGCACAGATCGAGCATTTGCCGGCGCATCTGCGCGAGCTGCTCGTGCCCGCCGACTCAGTCCTCGGCCGCTGGCTGGTCTTCCAGGATCACGCCGATCATCGCCGGCTGCGCCAGCTCTTCAGCGCCGCGTTCACGCCGCGCATTGTCCAGCAGATGCGCGATCACATCCAGGCGTTGACTGACGATCTGATCGATGCGGCGGTGGAGCGCGGGCAGATGGATCTGGTCGCCGACTTTGCCGCGCCGCTGCCGGTGATGGTGATCACCGAGCTGCTGGGCGCTCCCCAGAACGACTACGCGCTCTTCAAGCACTGGTCGGGCACGGTCGGCATGTACTTTGCGATCGGCGTGATCGGCAACGAGACCACGATCCCGCTGCTCAACCAGGTCACCGAGCAGATGGTAGCGCATATCGGCGAGCTGGTCGCCGCTCGTCGCCGCGAGCCACGCGACGATCTGATCACAAATCTGATCGCCGCCGAGGAGCAGGGCAGCCGCCTGGACGAGACCGAGCTGATCGCGAACTGTATTCTGATGCTGCACGCCGGCCATCACTCCACCACCGCGACGATCGCCAGCGGCATGTGGCATCTGCTGAACGATCCCGAGCAGCGGGAATTGCTGCGCACACGCCCGGAACTGGCCGAGTCGGCTGTCGAGGAGGTGCTGCGCTGCGAAACCGCCTTCCCGATGATCGTGCGCGCCGCCAACACTGATCTTGAGCTAGGCGACCACACAATCAAGGCCGGTCAGCAGATCAATGTGTGTCTCGCCGCCGCCAACTACGACCCGGCACAGTTCCCGAATCCGAATCAGTTCGACATTACGCGCCACCCGAATCCACATCTGGCGCTCAGCTACGGCCCGCATTTCTGCCTGGGAGCGCCGCTGGCCCGCATGGAAATCGCGATCGCCTTCAACACGCTGCTGCGCCGCCTGCCGGATCTGCGCCTGGCCGATCCGTCGCCGGAGTGGCAAACCAGCTATGGCATGCGCGCCCTGCAAGCACTGCCGGTCGCCTGGACGCCGGAACGTGCGCGGTCCAGGTAAAGCTGCGGATAAAACAGAGTAACAAGGACGCCCAGCCAACTATCTTCGATGATCTTAACCGATAACAAGGCTATCGCATCGTCGACTGTGTGACAGCGATAGCCCGCTTCATTCTCATCCTGCCTTCATGTCATGCCGACACGAGACGCTGTCATACTTGATGTGACAGCCATTTACACACATTGGAGGAATAACATGCAAGATCAAAATCGATTACCCGAGAACTTAACCCTATCTGATGCAGAAGATGACAAAGAAAGATCAGGACGGACACATAATTCAACCACACAGCCTTTTCCTATCGTCATCCATTCAGATAAATTTGAAACCTGGGGCAAAATAGCAAGTGCTGCTTTTACATTAATCGCAATATTTCTCGCGATTATGGAATATAGCGAAAGTACCGACCAACGTATCAAAGAGCTTCGATTTCAACAAGCTCAGGTTGGCAAAGGATTATTGGACCAAGTCTTTGCTAGTGAAGAAGCGCAGGATGCAATGCGCATGTTAGATCACCAGGATACAGGAATGAAATTTCAAGTGACTGAAGGAGAACCAGAGTTAATAAAAACCAGTGATATTATCCAAGCATTAAACTCAGATGAAGATACACCACCCGACAAAGTTGTGTTTATTCAGGAGCGGATAGATACACTTTTATTTTTCATTGGGAGAATTCAATCTTTTATAGAGATTGACATGGTTAATGAGGAAGACGTTTTGTATCCTCTAGAATATTACGCACATCAGATGTGTGATTACAAAGATGATATTAGCACATATATAACAACCTATTCCTCGAAACAAACACAAACATTTCTCAATAATCGTTGGAAGGATTGTGCACAAACAAATAAATAGATTTATACCAGCATTCATATTGTAGTGCTTGGTAAAGCCTGATTGTGCACGACAATGGCGAGATCGCGATGCTCTGCCTGATATATGGATATTCCGCGCTTCAACTACATACCTGCTCTCAAAAATTACGGACTCTCGTCTGAGCGTGCTCGTTGATGCTAAAGGTTGGCCGATCAGATTGACAGTAATCGGAATAATCCGTCTTTTCTTCGTGTTATGACAATGTAGAACCTTGTAGCGCTTGATCGAGCACGGCAATCCTTGTACTCTAGAGCCTAGAGCGGAGGTTTTGAACATGACAACAGCGTATATCGAACTTTCGGATCAGGAAACACAAGCCTTAGAGCGGCTTGCCCAGCAAACAGGAAAAACGCAAACTGAGTTACTACATGAAGCGGTTGCAGAACTTCTTGCGCACGTGGATATAAGCGATCGTCTCGATTTGCTGCAACAAGCCTGCGGCATCTGGCGACACCGTGAAGATCTGCCTGATGTGCGAACGCTTCGTTCTGAGTTTAACCGATCCTTCCAGGAGTAATGAATGGCCGGACAACTGCTCCTCGACACTGATGTCCTGATCGATTATTTGCGTGCTCACACAGAAGCTGTGACCTACATCACAAGTCTGAGTGATTCATTATCAATATCTGTGATCACTGTTGCCGAGCTATATGCTGGTGTGCGAGACGGAGCAGAGAGAGCAGCACTGGAGGTATTCATTCGCGCCTTTCTGATCCTGCCTATCAACCATGATATTGCAGTCAAAGGCGGACTATATCGACGAGATTACGGCAAAAGTCATAGTGTTGGTCTTGCCGATGCCCTAATAGGGGCTACTGTCGAGCATCATCAAGCTACGCTGGTAACACTCAATAACAAGCACTTTCCAATGCTTACCAATGTCGTTGTTCCATATCAGAAACCATGACCAACAACACGGACGCTCGTGTGAGCGTCCGTGTTGATTCTGGCTGCTCAACAGTCAGATTGACAGTAATCGAAATAATCCGTCTTTTCTTCGTGTTATGACAATCCAGGACCTTCTAAGACTTGATCAGGCAGAGTCATGCTTGTACTCTAACAAACACTTTTCACTTTAAACCCTGCTTTACTCGTAAAACTCTGGCATTTTTTTGAGCGTTTCCCACTGCTCCTTGTCATGACCGAAAATCACCAGCCCGATATGCTCCCGTTCGACCAGATCAAGCAGTTTACTCGTGCTGGTGCGGCTCTTTTCGCCGTCCGGGTTGGTCCCATCTTCATGCGCGTTACGGGTAAAACCCTCGCCGAAGGGTACAGCGTCAATCGGCAATAAAATCGCCCCCGTTTTGGGCAGCCGCACCAGCACCGATTGATGTCCCGGCACATGCCCACTCGTCTCAATCAGCTCCAGCCCCGGCAGCAGTTCCGTGTCGCCGTCCACCAGCCGAATGCGCCCCATAGGCTGCTCCCATTGGGGGCGATTGGCATCAAAACGTGGGTTGCTCGCCGCATCCTCATGATGCACGCGCTGAACCACATAGTGCGCCTTCGTGAAGGCTGCGTGTCTTCCGGCATGGTCGATATCATAATGCGTTGAAATGACGGTATCAATATCATCCGGTTTTAAGCCAATACTGGCCAACTGCTCGATAACGTCCTGCCCATTCTCGAAATCCGATGCCTCTTCAGGGATAATCTCCGGGAGACCAGTATCAATCAGAATATTCTTGCCGTCACTCGTTTGTACCAGATAGCACACAATCGGAATCTGGTAATCCGGCATAATTCCAACTTGCATCAGATATAAACGCTGCGGAGCATGTTGGCTCATAATCATTTCCTTATAAAATATAGAACAGCGGGCAATTGGGTATGTGTCAACGACCCTGCCTCCAGTGGCAGGGCTTGCATCTAGTTTGTGTGGGCTGATGCGTCTGACGGGTTGACAACCGCCCGACGAGCAATAGCGACTTCCAGTGTTTGGAGCAGCACCGCCGCTTGTTTGTGTGTGGGAAGCAAATTGAATTGGGCGATCAGCTTCATCATGTGATTGTCCAGGAACCGTGTGACACCTACAGTCACACCAAGCAGGAAGGACGCGGCTTCCTCCCTACCGCCAAAAACCATAACAGCAAAAAAGGACGCTCGTGTGAGCGTCCTTGTTGATTCCAGCTTCCACTCAGCTCAGCGCGCCGTCCAGCCCAGGTCGATGTTGTGCGCAACGCCCGTGATCGCGCTGGCTCGATCCGAGGCGAGGAACAGCGCTAGCTCGGCAACCTCCGACGGCTCGATCAGCCGTTTGATCGCGGCCGGCTCCAGCATCACCCGCTCGATCACCTCAGCCTCGGGAATGCCGCGAGACTCGGCCTGCGCTTTGATCTGGCCTTCAACCAGCGGCGTGCGCACGTAGGCCGGGCAGATCGCGTTGACGGTGACGCCCTGCGCGCCAACTTCCAGCGCGACGGTTTTGGTCAGACCCAGCAGGCCGTGTTTGGCGCTGATATACGCCGACTTGTACGGGCTGGCGACCTGTCCGTGCACGCTGGCAATGTTGATGATCCGGCCCCAGCCCTGCGCTTTCATCCCCGGCAGCAGATACTTGATCATCTGGAACGGCGCGGTCAGCAGCACCTGGATCATACGATTCCAGGTCTCCTCGGGAAACTCGTCGACCGGCGCGATGTGCTGAAAACCCGCATTGTTGACCAGAATATCCACTCGTCCAGCCACCGCCAGCGCCTCGTCTGCCAGCCGCCGCGCCTGCGCCTGATCCGTCAGATCCGCCTGCGCAAACACACCGTCGATCGCATCCGCGACCTGCTGCGCCGCCGGATGAAGATCATGGACGACAACCTTCGCGCCTTCACGAGCGAACGTTTCGGCGATCGCGCGCCCGATCCCGCTGCCGGCTCCGGTGACCAGCGCAACTTTGCCTGTCAAACTCATACGGCGACTCCCTCCTCGGTCGAACGCTCGTTTGTGCCGTAGCGCGCACGTAGCTCGGGCTTGAGCACTTTGCCGCTGGATGTGTGCGGCAGCTCCGGCAGAAACAACACCGACTTCGGAACTTTGTAGCGCGCCAGACGCTCACGACAATGCCGCAGCAGATCGTCGGCGGTCAGCGTCAGATCTGCCCGCGTTACCACCAGCGCGCGGCCAACCTCGCCCCAGCGCTCGTCGGGCACGCCGATCACCGCGCACTCGGCGACCGCAGGATGCTCATAGATCGCGCGCTCGACCTCGGTCGGATACACGTTCTCGCCGCCCGAGATAAACATGTCCTTCTTGCGATCGACAATAAAATAGTAGCCCTCGTCGTCGATGCGCACCAGGTCGCCGGTGTGAAACCAGCCATCGGTGATCACCGCCGCCGTCGCCTCGGGCTGATTCCAGTAGCCCGCGCAGACCGTCGGGCCGCGCAGCCACAGCTCGCCGATCTCGCCCTGGGCCACAGCACGGCCATCCTCGTCGACCACGCGCGCATCCAGGTGAAAGATCGGACGGCCAACCGAGCCGGCTTTGCGGATCGCGTCCTCGGGATTGAGCGTGAAGCAGTTGACCGAGACCTCGGTCAGGCCGTAGCCCTGGCGAAACGGAATGCCGTACGTTTGATAAGACTTGATCAGCGGCACCGGACAGGGAGCGCCGCCGGAGATGAAGAAGCGCACGCTGCTGAAATCGGTCTGCGCGAACGCCGGCGTGTCGAGCAGCATCTGAAACATCGTCGGCACCGCGAAAAAGATCGTCACGCGCTCCTGCTGGATCAGATCAAGACAGCGCTCGGGCGACCAATCGCGCATCAGGATCATCGTGCCGCCCGCGTGGAGCACCGGCAGCGTCAGCACGTTGATGCCGCCGGTATGGAACAGCGGCGTGTGAATAATGCTCACATCGTCGGCGTGAATATCCCAGCCGACATTGGTGTTGAGCGAGTTCCAGACGATCACGCGATGAGTCAGGATCGCGCCTTTGGGCCGTCCCGTCGTGCCCGAGGTGTAGAGAATCAGATGCGGATCGTCGAGATCGACCTCTTCCTCGATCGGCGTGCTGTCAGCCTGCGCGATCAGATCGTCGTAGCGCGGCGCGGCTCCATCGTCGGCACCGCCCAGCCAGAGCAGCGTCTCGACCGGCGCCTGCGCCTGCACATCGCGAACGACCGGCGCAAACTCGGGATCGGCGATCAGCACACGCGGCGAGCTGTCGCCGATCTGATAGGCCAGCTCCGGCGCGGTCAAACGCCAGTTGAGCGGCACCAGGATCGCGCCGAGCTTGCCGGTAGCAAAGAGCGCATCCAGGTACTCGATCCGGTTGCGCGCCAGGATCGCCACGCGATCGCCTTTGCGCAGACCGCACACGTGACGCAGCGCGGCGGCAAGCCGGTTTGCTCGCTCGTTGAGCTGCCGGTACGAGTAGCGCAAGCCGGTTGTGTCGTCGACCAGCGCTAGCCGATCGGGCGTCAGCAGTTCGCGCTTGCCGAGCCAATCGCCGATATACATACGGTTCTCCAGAAAAAGCAGCAATGTAGGATCTGACCATACTCTGTCATGCCGCAGTTACAGCCAGGTTTCAGCCGCGCCGCTACTGTGCCAGCCAGGTATTGACCTGCGAAGCTGCGGCGCTCGTCCAGCCCAGCTCAAGATGATTTGCCGCACTGTTGGTAACCTTCTGGCCCAACGTGCCGATGCCGCCGGTATCGCCGCAGCTCGCGCCGAAAACCACGCCGTCGCTCGGGCCGGTGTGCTCGTTGTGAATGTCGGGAATATCGTTCGCGCCGCCGCAGTAGAGATACGTCTTGATGCTGGCGGGTATGCCCTTGGTGCGGATCGTGTTGACCAGCGAGCCGCTCATGGCCGCGTCGATGCCGGGACTGTACGAGACATAGCCCCAGCCGCCGTAGTATGTCGTGTACCAATCCTGCTCGGTCGTCGACAGGCCGTAGGTGCCGTCCCAGCGGTAGAGCATCTGCTTCTGGCCGGGAAAGTAGCTACTATTGACGCTCAGCTCGGGATGCGAGTACCAGATGCCGTAGCACATCATCTCGGTGTGGGCTGCGGGCGCGTTGGCCGCGATGCCGCACTCGGGAAAGCTGCCGACCGAGGGCAAGATCCCGTGGCGGAAGGTATAGTCGAGACCTTTGTTGGGACCGCCCAGCAGGATCAGCTTGCGCACGCTGCCACCGTAGGCCGAGCCGCCCGACTTATAGACCGACGAGACGTACTGCCGCGCCGCGAACGCGCCTTTGCTCCACGCGATCACATCCACCTGAGTCGCGCCGGTCTTGGACTTGATCACATTGACCGCGTCGTGGATCTGCTCGGCCCAGTAGTAGTTGTCGCCGTGCTTGTGCGGAAAGTTGATCGCGAAGACTTTGTAGCCCTGGCCTGAAAGATACTGCATCAGACCAGTCGACGGGCAGCTTGTCACGCCGCAGTTGCCGAGATTCGGCGCGGCCCACGCGCGATCGGCGTTATCGTTCGCGCCATGCACCAGCAGCACGGGCGTCGGCTTGGTGCCGGTGTTCCAGCCCGGCGCGTGGTAGAGCAAAAAGCGGCTGGAGTGCGGCCGGCCCGTCGCGAAGAAGGTCGCGCGCTGCCCGTCCTGATCGTTGCGTCCGTCGGCCAGGTACTGCTCCGCCGCAAACATCGTGCCGTTGTCCTTCCAGCGCTCGACTTTGGCCCAGCCATAGCTGACCGTGGTGAACGTCGCCTCAAGCGTGACCGAGCCCGTAGCCTGAGCCGGCCAGGGAACCGCCAGCAGCGCGGCCAGCATCAGCCAAAAGACGACACGAACGGAACGACGGAAGGGCGGAGACTGCATAGAAACCTCCTGACGAAAGAACAAAAGAACAAAAGAGCATACGAAAACCAAGAACCAAGAGCCGAGAAGCAAAAAGACAGAACAAAGAGTAACGAGAGTAAATGGTTTACGGTTTGAGCATACAAATTGATACGTAGGGGCGTGATAAATCACGCCCAGAACCCAATATCGCAATCGATTTATACGGTGAGGACTCGATCCAGCCTAAATCATTTTTGTTCCCTTGTTCTCTTGTTCCTTTGTTCCTTCACTCCCCCATCGCACCGCCGTTGCGCTCCACGTGTAGCCGGTGCCGGCGCCCGCCAGCACGATCAGATCGCCCTCGTGGAGCAGGCCGCGCTCCTGAGCCAGCTTGAGCGCCAGCGCCTGATCGACCGACTGGATATGGCCGTACTCCTCAAGATAGACCGACTGCTCGTCGCGCAGGCCGATCGAGCGCAGCAGCTCGCGGTGAAACGACGGCTTCATGTGCGTGATCGCCAGGAACTTCACGTCGTCGCGAGTGGCGCCGCTGTTGCTCACCGCCTCATCGATCACGCGCACAAAGTTCGAGAGCGAGACCGCGCCCAGCCGATCGCGCATATCTTCGAGCTGAAGCACATCCAGACGGTGCAGATCCTCGGCGATCGTCGTGGCGCTGGGCGGATTGAGCGAGCCGCCGCCGCGCATCACCACGTTTTCGCTGAACGAGCCGTCGACCAGCACCGCCGACTCCAGCACCTGATTGCGGGTCAGACCGCGCTGAAGCAGCAGCGCCGAGCCGCCGGCGCCGAAGTTGAACATAAACCGCGCGCGCTCGTTGTCGTAGCTGACCAGCTCGTTTTCGCGGGCGGCGGCGACCAGCAGCACGTTGCGCAGCTTGGGATCGGCGCGCATCTGATCGCGGGCGACTTTGAGGGCCAGCGGCGCTCCCGCGCAGAGGGCGTAGATCTCGTAGGCGTAGGCGCGAGTTGCGCCCAGCAGATGCTGAATCTTAGCTGCCGCCGACCACACAAAATAATCTTTGTACTCGCTGCCGTGATAGATGATCAGATCGACCTCGGACGGCTCGACGCCCGCGCTGATCAGCGCCTGCTGCGCGGCGCGCGCCGCCATCTGCGACGGCTGATCGTCGGGGCCGGCGATGTGCTTGCGACGAATGCCGAGCTTCTCGATCACAACCTGCTCGGGAATATTGGTCTGCCGCGCGATCTCGGCGGCGGTCTCCACCTGCGGCGGCACGAAAATGCCTACTGCGGCGATACCGATCGGCTCAAAACCCGACACTTAGCGCTCCTCCACGTTGTAACGTTTCTCGGTCTTGGCGCGGCTCGGACTGAGCGATCGCCGCAGCTGATCGAACCAGCGCACGCCGGAGCGGCCACGCAACCGGTTGAACGCGCCGACGATGCCCGCCGGGAAGAACAGCACCAGGCTGATATAGATCAGGCCAAACAGCAGATCGGTGCGGAGCCAGGTCGGCAGCAGCGCATGGAGCCAGCCGCTCTCCAGCCACTGATCCAGCAGCCGGATCGTCGCCGCGCCCAGCATCGGCCCAACGAGCGTGCCGATCCCGCCGATGATCGTCATCAGCAGCGCCTGAATCGTCATGTTGACGCTCAAGATCTCGAAGGTAGCGCTCTTGTCGTAGAGCACCAGCATCATGCCCGCCAGCGCCGCCAGCATCGCCGAGAGCATGGTCGCCAGCAGCTTGTAGACAAAGGTGTTGTAGCCCAGCGCCTGCGCCCGGCGCTCGTTCTCGCGGATCGCCACAAAAACGCGGCCGGTCGGCGAGCTGACGATCCGCCGCGCCACAAAGTAGAGCGCCGCCGCGAAGGCCAGCGCCAGGAAGTAGAAGCGCAGACGAAAAGTGGTCGGATCGATCGCCGCCGGCACCTGCACGCCCTGCAAGCCCAGCTCGCCGCCGGTGATCGGCTTGAGCTTGGGGTCGTCGGCGCGGAAGAGGATAAACACGATTTCCGCGATCGCCAGCGTGATCATCGAGAAGTACACGCCGCTCAGCCGCAGCGAGAGCGCGCCCACCAGCGCGCCCAGCGCCAGCCCCACGACGATCACCGCGAGGATCACCAGCAGGATCGACGGCGGCTGCTCCCCGCGCAGCATAATCGCCGTGGTGTACGCGCCGCCGCCCAGAAAGAGCGCGTGACCGAACGAGATCATGCCGGTGTAGCCCATCAGCAGATCGTAGCTCAGCGCATAGACTGCCAGAATGTAGATCTGGATCAGCACGCCCTGCCAGAAGCGCGTAGTTTCTTCTGCAAAGGCGAAAGGGAGCCCGGCCAATGCCAGCAAGACCAGCAGCGGCAGCAGCGGTTTTAATCGCGTCATAACCTTTCCTCACCCGGCGCATGAACACACATCGGCATTACACCTGCTCTAAAAACGTGAAGAACGCCTCGCGGAAAGCCTCGGGCTGCTCGATATGCGGCGAGTGGCCGCACTCCGCCAGCACAACCTCCTGGTAGCGCCCGCCGTTGGTCACGTAGCGATCGAGCACCGCCCGCGTCTGGCTGACCATCGGCTGCGAGGGGAAGGCGTCGGCACCCGGCCAGCCCGGCACCAGGCCCAGCCCGCCCAGCGTGCCTATATCCGACATCGACGAGTCCGACACGATCAGGTCGGAGTCGCCACGAATCCAGAGCACGGGCACCGGCCGCGTCAGCTCCGCGAAGGCCGACAGGTTGCAGTACTTGGGCGAGAGCGCGTTGTTGACGCCGCGCACGCCCGGCGCAACACCCGGCCAGTTGCTGACCGGCACCGCATCGCCGGGCCAGTTCTGCTCGTCATGCACGGTCGTCAAGATCTCGTCGACGAACACGTCCTCACGCGGCGAGCGAAACGGCGGCTTGAAGTACATCGCGTTCATGACGTTGCGCGGCGAGAACGGATTCTCATCGCTGCGATCGCCGGCCGCAACACGCCGCGCAAGCTCGGGATTAGCCACACCGCCGCCGCTGCCCGCGTAGTCCGGCGTGGTCGGCGTGCCCTCCAGGTCGCGGGTGCCGCCGAAGCCGTAGGGCGAGCCTGTCGCGCTCAGCGTCAGCGAGGCCACACGATCGGGATGATCGATCGCGTACTGCAAGACCACGCAGCCGCCCAGCGACCAGCCGACCAGATGCGGTCGATCCAGCTCCAGCGCCTCGACCAGCGCAAACAGATCGTCGCTAAAATCGCGCATGCCACGTGTGGCGTCCACGGGCGCAGCCTCGGAGCGTCCATAGCCGCGCATATCGATCGCGATCGCCCGGTAGCGCGAGGGCAGCGCGAGCATCGTTTCTTCCCAGAAGCGCGCCGCCGACAGGTTGCCGTGCACAAAGATGATCGGCTCGCCATCCGCCGGGCCGCGCGTGATGATATGGGTTCGCAGCCGCGCCGTCTGCACGATCGACGCTTCCAGGCCGTCGAGAAGTGGTGGATTCAGCATGAGCGTACCTCGTAAAGAACAAGGGAACAAATAAACAAAGGAACAAAGGATAAACTAAGGGCTAAAATAGAACCGAAAGGTTTTTGATCAAACGAAGCTTGAAAGACTCTCAGGTCAAGCTTTCGAGTTTCTATCAACCCCTTTTGTTCTCTTGTTCCTTTGATCTTTTGTTCAGCATCCTATTTTGTTCTCTTGTTCCCTGGTTCTTTTGTTCCTTCGTCAGTCGTTCGTTCCAAAAATCCCGCCGGGCTTCAGCAGCAGCACCAGCGCCATCACCAGCACCGTCGAGGCCGAGGCGATCGCGGTCGGCCAGCCGGACTCCAGCACCAGGTGATCGCTGAAGGTGCGCGACAGGCCGATCAGGAGCGCGCCGACTGCCGCGCCGCTGTAGCTGCCCAGCCCGCCGATCACGACCACGATAAACGCGAAGAGCTGGTATTCCAGGCCCATCTCGGGATACACGCCGATGAACGAGGCAGCCGCCGCGCCGCCCAGCGCTGCCAGTCCCGCGCCCAGCGCGAAGACGCCGGTGAAGACGCGCCGCACATTGATGCCCAGCGCCTCGACCATCGCGCTGTCTTGCACGCCGGCCCGAATGATCATGCCCAGCCGCGAGGAGCGCAGCAGCACCGCCACGGCCACCGCGATCGTTACGCCGAGCACGATCAAAAACAGGCTGTAGGTCGGGAAGCGACGGCCGAGCAGCTCAAGGCTGCCTTCCAGCAGCGGCGGCTTGATCGGCGCTTTGCTGTCGGAGCCCCAGGCCGGCACGCTGCGCACCAGCGCGTCGAAAACAAAGACCAGGCCCAGCGTCAGCAGCACCTGATAGATCGGGCGGGCATAGAGCGGGCGAATCAGCAGGATCTCCATCAGCGCGCCCAGCCCGGCCCCGACCAGCGTTCCCGCGATCAGGCCGACGAAGAAGCGCAGATCGCCGCTCGCCAGCGTGACGGGCCAGTGACCGGGATAGAGCGGATCGAGCCAGCGGCTACAGCTCCAGGCCACGTACGCGCCAATCATAAACAGCGAGCCGTGGGCGAAGTTTAGCACGTCCATCAGGCCGAAGATCAGCGAAAGCCCGGCGGCGATCAAGAAATACAGCGCGGCCAGCGTTAGGCCCGGCAGCACAATACCCGTCACCAGCTTGGGCAGGCCAGCAGGCGCTTGCACCAGAATCAGCAGAAAGATCGCAAGCATCACCAGCGGAATCAGCAGCGCTCCTAGCTGCCCGCGTCCCGCCCGCCCACGCAACGAAATAGCCGACGACATACGCATACCGAAAGCTCCTTAAGCCGCTCCGAGATAGGTGTGAACCAGCTTCTGATCCTGGCGCAGCGCCGTCATCGCGCCCGCGTGCACCGTTCGCCCATCGTCGACAATAAAGTAGCGCTCGCTGATCGCGCTGGCCATGCGAAAGTTTTGCTCGACCAGCAGCACCGTTGTGTGCGCGCTCAGCTCTTTGATCGCCGCCATCATCTGCTCGATAATCACCGGCGCGAGTCCTTCGCTCGGCTCGTCGATCAGCAGCAGCCGGTTAGCCGGCACCAGCGCCCGCGCAATCGCCAGCATCTGCTGCTCGCCGCCGCTGAGCGTGCCGCCCTTCTGCGCGATCCGCTCCTGCAAACGTGGGAAGAGCGTAAAGATCAGATCGGAGCGCCGCTTGAGATCGCCGCGCTGCCGCTCGGCCAGCTGCAAGTTCTCCTGCACCGTCAGATCGCGAAAAATCGCGCGATGCTCGGGCACGTAGCCAATGCCCAGCTGCGCGATCTGAAACGTGCGGCGTCCGCTGATGCGCTCGCCGGCGAAGCGGATCTCGCCACCACGCGGCGGCGTCAGCCCCAGGATCGACTTGAGCGTAGTCGTCTTGCCGGCACCGTTGCGGCCCAGCAGCGCCGTGATCGTGCCCGGCTCGACTTGCAGCGTCACGCCGTCGAGGATGCGGTACTGTCCGATATAGGTTTCGATCTGATTGACTTCGAGCAACGGAGCCATCGTTGGTCCTCGCTAACATTGGGGAATTACTGCGCGATCACGTCTTCGTACAGCTCGCCGAGATACGCCTGCTGCACACGCTGGTCGGCGGCGATCTCGCGGGGCGTGCCCTCGGCCAGGACCGCGCCGCCATGCATCACCGTGATCCGATCCGAGATCGCCATCACCACGTCCATACGATGCTCCACCAGCACGATCGTGCGCTGGCCCTGCTGGCGCACCCGGCGAATAATCTCCATCAGCTCGGGCACCTGCTCGGCCGCCATGCCGGCGGTCGGCTCGTCCAGCAGCAGCAGCTCGGGATCGCCGGCCAGCAGCAGCGCCAGCTCAAGTTTGCGCTTGTCGCCGTGAGCCAGCGCGCTCGCCAATGTCTGCTCACGTCCGGCCAGGCCCACCAGCGCGATCACCTCCTCGGCGCGATCGAGGTAGCCGCGCAGGGCCGCGCTGTGCCGCCAGAGCTTGAGGCTATCGCCGCCACGCGCCTGCGCCGCCAGCCGCACGTTTTCCAAGACCGTCAGGCCCGGAAACAGGCTGGTGATCTGGTAGGCGCGGCCGATGCCCAGCTGTGCCACGCGATGCAGCGGCAGCCCGGTGATGTCGCGATCCTTGAAGAAGATCTGGCCGCTGCTGGGCCGGATCGCGCCGCTCATCATGTTGAAGAGCGTGGTCTTGCCCGCGCCGTTCGGCCCGATGATCGAGTGGAACGCGCCCTGCTCGATCGTGAGCGAAGCCTCGCGGACGGCCTGCAAGCCGCCAAACCAGCGCGAAACCTGCTCGACACGCATGATTGGAGTTGTCATAGGCTAGAACCAAGAACTAAGAGCCAAGAACCAGGAGAAAGCAAACAAAGGAACAAAGATTAACCAAATATACGAACAAAGAACTGATGATATGAAAATGATGTTATTTCAAGGATTGACAATGATTTATAGAGCAAAAACCTTTAATCGAGAGCTACTCAATATTTTAGATCGAAGGTGACCCAGAACCAAGAACAGAACTTTAGGTTCCAGGTTCTTGGTTCTAGGTTCTTCTTTACGTTACGGCGTTACCTGGATCGGCGGCGCGGTATCCTCAGCCGAGCGCTCCTGGAGCAGCTCGTAGAACTTGGCCTCGGGATCGTCGATGTTGACGAGCTTGACCATGTACATCGGCTGGAGCGCCTGGTGATCTTCCTTGCGGAAGGTGTAGGTGCCCTTCGGCCCCTCGAACGACATGCCTTCCATAACCGGGATCAGCGCGTCGGCACTGGTATCGCCGTTGGTCTTCTCCAGCGCCTCGACGATCGCGATACCGGCCGCCATGCCGCCGGCGGTGAACAGATCCGGCACGGAGTTGAACTGCTTCTTGTGCTCGGTCACCAGCCAGTCGTTGACCGGATTCTTGGGCAGCGTGTAGTGGTAGGCGATCATACCGACCGAGCCGGTGGCGTCTTTGTAGACCGCAGGCAGCGTCACGTTATCGCCGAAGCCGGTCGCCATGGTCAGCTTCTCAAGCACGCCCTGCTCGCGCATCTGCTGGAAGAGACGCGGAAAGTTGCTTCCGGCCCAGGTCACGAACAGCACCTTGGCGCTGTTGTTGTCGGCGGCGTCGAGCACCTTCTGGAGATACGGCGTGAAGTCGGTGGTATCGGCCGGGATCAGCACGTCGTCGGCGACAAACGTACCGCCGTTGCTCTCGATGATCGCGCGCCATGAGGCGGCCGAACCCTTGCCGAAGTCGGTGTCGGGCGCGATCTGCACGAACTCTTTACCAACATTCTGCACCACATATGGCCCGGCGGTCAGCGCGTCCTGAAGCGTATTGCGGCCGGTGCGGAAAACATACTTGTTGAAGTTCGCGCCGGTGATCTGCGGTCCGGCTGCGGGATCGATCACCGCGATCTTCTGATTTTCTTTCGCGACTTCGATCACCGCCAGCGCCGAGGTGGTGGAGGCGCAGCACTGCAAGATCTCGACGCCATCCTTCTCGATCAGCTCGCGCGCAAGCTGCCGCGCTTTGTCGGCGGTGTTCTCGTCGTCTTTGATGATCAACTCGATCGGCCGGCCGGCGACCTCCATCGTGCCGTCGGTGGCGTACTGAAGGCCCAGCTTGAGCCCGTTGATCTCCTGCTGGCCGTAGAGCTGGAGCGCCTTGGACTGATCGGTGATCACACCGATCTTGATCGGCGCTGCGGTATCTGTAGATCCGGCTGGCGAGGCGCTGGCCTCAGCGCTGGCCTCGGGCGAGGCGCTGGCCTCAGTGGACGCGGCGGGAGATGCGGCGGACGAGGCGGCGGGAGACGAGGCGGGTGAGGCGCTGGCACCGCTGCTGGCGGTATCGGGCGGCGTTACCCCTGCGCCGCTGCTACAGGCGGCCAGAATCATGGCTACCAGGCTAAGCAGCGTGAACAAGGAGACAAGTCGCTTCATCGCGTGATCCTCCTAAACGGATACGGTACGGGCTGACGGCGTGGCTGAATGACAACACATCGATTGAGGGATCGATTCGAGTCTGGAGCATAGTGTACCGAAGTTACACCAGGGTTACACGAAAGAACAAAAGAACAAAGAAACAAAAGAACAAAGAAGAACAAAGAACAGAGAACCAAGAACAAAAGCAAGCACCACTCCTCCCCTTCTCCTATCGGGGGCGCCCTCTGGGCCTGGAGAAGGGGCCAGGGGATGAGGGCCTGTTCTTCCCTCTCGCCTCATTTGTTCGCTTGTTCCTTCGTTTGCCCGCAGGGCGGTATAATGCCGCCATGCCCACAGAGCTACTGGTGCAAACTCGGCTGATCCCACCGCGACCACGTCGTCAGTGGCTGTCGCGGCCACGCTTGAGCGCGCTGCTTGAGCGCATGATCGACGTGCCGCTGACGCTGGTGATCGCCGGGACCGGCTACGGCAAGAGCACCACGCTGGCAGGATTTTTTGCGGCGCGGCGCTGGACGCTGGGCTGGTACTCGCTGGGCGACGAGGATCGCGATCCGGTACGCTTTCTGCGCCATGTAATCGGCGCGCTGCGGCTGTGCGCTCCCGGCATTGGCGAGCAGGTGCTCAACAGCTTGAGCGGCGGCTGGAGCCCGGCCCTGGGCGAGCGCGCGATCGATATGCTCTGCAACGAGCTGCTCGACATGCTGCCCCACGACACGTTTCTGGTGCTCGACGACTACCAGCACATCGACTCGGCTCCGGCGATCGGCGCGCTGGTCGAGCGGCTGCTGGCGCACGCCCCGCCGCAGCTCCACCTGGTGCTTGCATCGCGCCGCCGACCGCCGCTGGCTGGATTAGCCGCCTGGCGCGCGCGCGGCCTGCTGCTTCAGATCGAGCAGCACGACCTGGCCTTCACCGCCGACGAGGTCCAAACGCTCTTCGCGGCTCAGGGTCGCTCGATCAGCGCCGCCGAGGCCGAGATGCTGACCGCTCGAACGGAGGGCTGGGCTGTCGCGCTCCAGCTGCTGCAACAGGGCATCGGCCCGGAAGGCAGCGCCAGCGCCCGATTACTGGAGCGCGCCTCACCCTCGCTGCAAGCGCTCTTTGACTACCTGGCCGAAGAAGTTTTCAACGTGCAGCCGCCCGAGGTCCAGCGTTTTCTGCTCCACACCGCGATCTTGCGTGTGCTGCATCCCGCGCTCTGCGACGCGCTCCTCCACCGCGACGACAGCTCGGCGTTTCTGCGCAAGCTGCACGGCGAAGAGCTGTTTCTGCTCTCGATCGGTCAGGAGCACTACCGCTATCATCAGCTGTTTCAGGATTTTCTTCAGGAGCAGGCGCAGCGCCAGGGCGTCCCGCACCCCGATCTGCACCGCCGCGCCGCCGCATGGTATCGCCGGCAGGGCCAGGACGAAGAGGCGCTCTACCACGAGCTAGCGGCGGGCGAGACCACGATCGCGGCCCAGCATCTGACGCTGATCGCGGAGAGCTGGAATCGCAGTGGACGCGCCGCCACGCTCAAGAGCTGGCTGGATCGGCTGCCGCCCGCGCTGCTTGCAAGCTCGCCTGATCTGCTCTACGCGCAGGGCGAGGCATTGCGGCTGCTGAGCCACTTCGACGAGGCGCTGACGTGGTATCGGCGCACGGAGGCCGCCTATGCCCAACGGCGCGATGCACTAGGCCAGAGCCAGGCGCTGCGCGGTCAGGCCCAGGTGTATCTCGACACGGTGCGTCCGGCTCCGGCTGAGGAATTGCTCAAGCGAGCGCTCAAACTGCTGGGCCGCGATCATCGGGTGGAAAGCGCGGCGCTGCTGCATCTGCTGGCCGAGAACATGACCAATCGCGGTCGGGCCGGGCTAGCAGCCAAGCTGCTTGCCGCTGCCGAGCGCATGCACCCCGATACCGCCACCACGACGATCTCCGCCGCCCGTGTTGAGCTGCGCACCGGCCAGATCGCGGCGGCCCGCAGGCGATTGCAGGCTGAGCTGGATCGTTTGCTTCAGCCCGCCGCCGCCGACCACGCGCCCGAGGCCCATCGCGAGCCGCTACTGCTGCTCTCGCTGCTTGAGTGCTGGCTGGGCGATCCCGAAGCGGCGCGATCGCATGCCGAAGCCGGGCTTCAGCGCGGCCAGACGTTGGGCTCGCCGATCGTCGAGGCGGTCGGGCAGATTCGCCTGGGTCACAGCCTGCACCTGCTGGGCGACGACGAGAGCGCCGCCGCGTGCTATGAGCGCGCCCTACAGCTGGCGGATCTCTTTGGCGTGGCGCGGACCAAAGCCGAGCCGCTGATGGGCCTGGTTCTGCTGGCCGGCATTCATGGCGATCTGTCGGGAGCCGAAACCTATGCCCGCGAGGCGCTGGCAATTGTCGAGCGTACCGGCGATGAGTGGATGGCCGCGCTGCTCTGGACGGCGCTGGCGATCGCCGAGATTACAGCCGGCCGCCAATCCGCCGAGCACGCGCTGACCGAGGCCGAGATCCGCTTCAGCGCCAGCAGCGATACCTACGGCGTTGCTGCGATCCAGCTCTGGCGGTCGATCGCGCTGCTGCGGGCGGGCGATACAGCCCACGCGGCAGATGTCGTGCGGACGCTGCTCCAACAGATCGAGACCTTTCATTACGAATGCCTGCTGACCCGGCCGACGCTCTTCACGCCCTGCGATCGCCAGATGATTCCGCCGCTGCTGCTGCTTGGCACCGAGATCCCCGAAGTCGCGCCGATCGCCCGGCAGCTGCTGACTCGCGCCTTCCCCGGGCTCAACATCGCCGCCGAGGGGCCAGCTGCCACGCCGTCGCTCTACCATCCCGGCGCGACGCTACGTATCCAGCTGCTGGGCCGCTTCCGAGCCTGGCGCGGCAATGAGGAGATCACCTCGTGGAGCCGCGAGAAGGCGCGCCAACTGCTTCAGCTCCTGATCACCGAGCGCGGCCGCTGGCTTCAGCGCGATCAGATCATCGATCTGCTCTGGCCCGACGCCGGACTCAGCACCGCCGAGGGTCAGTTCAAAGTGGCGCTCAACGCGCTGACCACCACGCTAGAGCCGCAGCGACCACCGCACGCGCCGTCGTTTTACATCAAGCGCAACGGAACAGCCTATCGTTTCGCGCCGCCCGCCGATGCCGTCGAGATCGATGTCGAGCAGTTCGCGGCGCTGCTGGATCAAGCCGAGACGAACAGCGATCCACAGCAGCAGGTCGCGCTCTTTCGGCGGGCGCTGGCGCTCTACGGCGGCGATTATCTGCCCGAAAGCTTGTATCAGGATTGGGTGACCGAGCCTCGTGAGCGGCTCCAGCGGCGCTACCTTGCGGCGGCGACCAGACTTGCCGCGCTGGTGCTGGACCACGAGTCGCAGGAGGCGATCCGCTGGTGCGAGGCAGTTCTCGCGATCGATCCTTGCTGGGAAGAAGCCTACCGTCTGCTGATGCAGGCATACCTGCGCCAGGGCAATCGCTCACAGGCGCTGCGCATCTACGAACGCTGCGTGCGCCAGCTCG
>DASWTQ010000266.1:0-16965 GCA_036402055.1 Herpetosiphonaceae bacterium | reverse complement strand
CTTGGTCAGCGCGATGTGTGCCTGGACGCTCTGGGGATAAACTGTGCCCAGCTCGATCGCTTTGACCATCGCGCCGGCTGTGTCGCCTTGGCCCTCCTGAAGCTGGATCGCCCGCCACAGCGCCTCCGGGGAAAGCTCGTGACCAGGGAAGCGCGCCGCAAACGCGCGGTAGCCGTCGATCGCCCAGGGCACGTTGCCGCTCCAGCCGACAGTTTGAACATAGTCAAGCTCGGCCTGGACGGTGCCGGTGATCGGCGGTTGCTGCTGCGCCAGCGCGCCTAGCTCGCTCAATGCCTCGTCGTAGAGCGCCTGCTCCCGCAGCGAGAGCGCCCGCTTATGCCGCGCCTCGAAGCGCTCGGCATCCGTCAGCTGACCGGCAAGCGCGGCATCGTAGAGCGGCACCGCGACGGTGTAGCGGCCATGCACGAAGTTGACGCTCGCGGCCTGAAGTGGCGTCAGACCACCCGCCGGATCGTTCTGCAAGATCGCCAGCGCTTCGAGCGCCTCGTTACGCTGCGGATATTTGGCGATGATCTCGCGCAGCCAGGCGCGTGACTCGTCGGTTGCGCCAGCTAGCTGAGCCGCCCGCCACAGCACCGCCGGCCGATAATCCTCGTGCTGCGCCACGCCAAGCAATTCCCGGTAGCGCGCCAGCTGTTGATCCGTCTGGCCCGCCTCGCCATAGATCGCGATCAGCCGCTCAAGCGCCTCGGCCCGGCGTCCTCCCGCGATCGGCTGCTGCGCGACATAGCTATAAGTTGTGATCGCCTGCTCGATCTGGCCTGCGGCGCGCTCCTGGGCCGCCTGTCGCAGCGCGGCGTAGGGCTCAAGCGGCGTTTTCAGCTCACGGTAGCGCCCGTAGGCCGCGATCGCTTCCGGCCAGCGGCCAGTATTTTCGTGCGCGCGCGCCAGCAGCAGCAGCGCCCGTGCTGCGAGATCGTTGGTTTGTCCGTCGGCGAGAAACTGTGAGAAATCGCGCGCTGCGTCGTCGTTTCGGCCCTGAAGAAGCGCAGATTCGGCCAGGCCGTAGCGCGCCTGCCGTGCCTGCTCAGCGCTTGGCTGCTGCGCCAGGACCTGTTGCAGCGTGGCAGTTTGATCTGTATATTCGCCCGAGATCCGCTGGTCGGCGGCGAGCGCCAGGAGCTGATCGTTGGAGATCGTCGTGGCTGTGCTGCTAGCCGGCTTGGGCTGGGTGGCGTTGGCGAGCGGGGCTTGCGCCTGGCGCTGCGGCTCGATGCCGCTACAGGCGGAGAGCAGAACCAGAATTAGCAGCAGGATCACACGTTTCAACAATCGATGGTCCTCGCAGGGGGTGTATAATCGGCGGGAATTCACACGGGATTTCGAACTCATCGTTGTGTCGTCCCGAATATGAGAGCCATTTTACCAGTTTTTCGAAAGGCAACTACGATGCGCAATGCTCCGCCCGAGTATCAGGCGGCATTAGACTATATCTATTCGTTTATCAATTACGAGTCCAAGATGCCGCCCACGCCGCAGCACGCGCGCTTTAATCTGGGCCGTATGCGCCGGCTGCTGCGTGATCTTGGCGATCCGCACACGCAGTTTCCCAGCGTTGTCGTGGCCGGAACCAAGGGCAAAGGCTCAACCTCGGCCATGCTGGAGTCGATCCTGCGCGTGGCCGGCTACCGCACCGGCCTGTTTTCGTCGCCGCATCTGCACTCCTGGCGCGAGCGGATTCAGGTCGATCGCCAGCTGATCCCGCAGACTGATGTGATCGCCTATGTCGAGCGGCTCAAACCGCTGGTGGCGCGGCTCGGCGATCTCGGCCCGCCCACGGTCTTTGAGCTGGCGACCGCGCTGGCGCTGCGCTACTTTGCGGATCGGCAGGTCGATATTGCCGTGCTTGAGATCGGCATGGGCGGCCGTTACGATACCGTGAACGTGGTCACGCCGCTGGTCTCGGTGATCACGCCGATCTCGTTCGATCACATGGCCGTGCTGGGCTCGACGCTGCCCGAGATCGCCTCCGCCAAGGCCGGGATCATCAAGTTCCGTGTGCCGGTCGTGGTCGCGCCGCAGATGCCCGAGGCGATGGAGGTGATTCGTGACGAGGCGGCGCAGCTCCAGGCTCCGCTCTTCCAGACTCAGGATGCCAGCTTGCATCTGATGATGCCGTCGCCGGATCTGCCGTCGCCCTCGCCGCTGCGCTATCCATTCGCGATTCAGCCTGAGAAGATCGGCCTGGGCGGCGTGTATCAGCTCGACAACGCGCGGATTGCGCTCGGCACGGCGCTGCTGCTGCGCCAGCAGGGCTGGAAGATGAGCGATGATGCGCTGGCGCAGGGCCTCCTCTCGGCGCGCTGGCCGGGTCGCTTCGAGATCCTGGCGCAGCAGCCCACGATCGTGGTCGACGGCGCGATGAACGGCGAGTCGGCGCGACGGCTGCGCGAGTCCTTGTTGGCGTTGCCGCACCGTAAGCTGATCCTGGTGCTGGGCACATCCCGCGACAAAGACATCGACGCGATCGCGCGTGAGCTGGTGCCGGATGCCGCCGCCGTGGTGCTGACGCGCTCGTATCACCCGCGATCGGCTCCAGTCGAAACGCTGGCCGAGCATGTCAGGCCGCTGCTGCGCTCGCCCGACGTTCCCGTGATTCTGACCGACGACATCCCGCCCGCGCTCGACGAGGCCCGCCGCCTGGCCGCGCCCGACGATCTGATCTGTGTTGCCGGATCGCTGTTTGTGGTCGCGGCGGCACGTGAAACGCTCGGCGCGGCGACCGAGATCGACTAAAGGAGCTAACGCATGGCCTACTGGATTCTCAAGACCGAGCCGTCGACCTACTCATTCGCCGATCTTCAGCGCGAGGGCCGCACTGTGTGGGACGGCGTGGCCAACAACACCGCGCTGATCCATATTCGCGCGATGCAGCCCGGCGACGAGGCGATTATCTACCACAGCGGCGACGTCCGCAGCGCGATCGGACTGGCCCGCATCGCCAGCGCGCCGTACGCCGACCCCAAGCTTGACGATCCTAAGCGCGCGGTCGTCGACGTCGAGGTGGTGCGACCGCTGGTGCAGCCGGTCACGCTCGCCGCGATCAAAGCCGATCCGCTGTTTGCCCTGCTGGGCCTGGTGCGCCTGCCGCGACTGTCGGTGGTGCCGGTGAGCGCCGAGCAGTGGCAAAAGCTGATGCAGATGGCCGGCGAGATCTGAAAACGCTTTACACTTGCGCCGCGAATTATGCGGAAAACGCGCGCAGTATTTGATTCTCGTGGCTGCGTGTCGTATAATACGCAGTACCACACGCCATAGGCGAATCTGATGGTCAAAGGAGGTGAGCGCGGCATTTGTCGGCTCATCATTTCGTAGCGAAATGAAGTCGAGTGTAGCCGGAAGCTATGCATGTAGATCGACGCGACGGTGAATCCGTCGAGCAGCTGATCCGCCGTTTCAATAAGGGCGTGGTCGCCGAACGGATCACCAAAACATACCGCGAGAAGATGCACTTTATCTCCAAGAGCGAGCAGCGCAAGGAGAAGCAGCGCCGCGCGGAGCGAAATCGCCGCAAGCGAGAGCGCGCAGCCCAGGGCTAGCGTCGCGGCTTGAAGATCGACGGGCGGGGGTACACACCAATCCGGTGCGGGCCCCCGTCTACTTGTGTTAGTGGCGCGTTTTTTGCGCGTCGTGGCGATAAAGATTTTCAGGACGCGATCTGACTCATCGCGCTTGTGGTGGATATATGCTTGATGCAAATGTGTTAGAAAAGCTGGCCGGGATCGAGGAGCGCTACAATCAGCTCAACGAGCAGATGGCCGATCCCGAGGTAGCTACCGATATTGCGAAGCTGCAAGGCTTCGTCAAAGAACAAAACCAGATCGCGCCGATCGTGGAAAAGTACCGCGAGTATGCGCAGGCGCTGCGCGGCATCAAAGAGGCCGAGGAAATGCTGCGCGAGAGCAACGATGCCGAGTTCCGCGAGCTGGCGCAGATGGAGCTGGACGAGCTGCGTGCTCGCGTCGAGGAGATGGACGGCGAGGTCAAGCTGCTGCTGCTGCCGGTCGATCCCAACGACGAGAAGGACGTGATCGTCGAGATCCGCGCGGGCGAAGGCGGCGACGAGGCCGGACTGTTCGCGGCCGATCTGTTCCGCGCCTACACGCGCTACGCCGAGCTGAAAGGCTGGAAAACCGAGGTCATCAACTCGAATGAGAACGCGGCCGGCGGCTACACAGAGATCGTTGTCGAGATCCACGGCGACGGCGCGTACAGCCGCATGAAGTACGAGGGCGGCGTGCATCGCGTGCAGCGCGTGCCCGCAACCGAGGCCCGTGGCCGCATCCACACCTCGACGGCGACTGTGGCGGTGCTGCCCGAGGTCGAGGACGCCGAGCTGGATATTCGGGCCGAAGATTATCGCGTGGACGTGTTCCGCGCCAGCGGTCACGGTGGTCAGGGCGTTAACACGACCGACTCGGCGGTGCGCATCACCTACAAGGCGGGCACGCCCGAGCAGATGATCGTGACCTGCCAGGATACGCGCTCGCAGATCAAGAACCGTGAGCGGGCGATGGCCGTGCTGCGGTCGCGGCTCTACGCGATCGAGCAGGAGAAGCGCCAGAAAGAGCTTGGCTCGTCGCGGATGGCGCAGGTAGGCACGGGCGAGCGCGCGGAAAAGATTCGCACCTATAATTTCCCGCAGGATCGCGTGACCGACCATCGCATCGGCCAGAACTTTTCGAATATTCCGATGATCCTGAGCGGCGATCTTGACCGGATGATCGATGCGCTGACGGTCGCGGATAACGCCGAGCGTTTGCAGGCGGTCAGCGCCTAGTGCCGGAGTTTGGACGCGCGGCGGGCGAAATCCGAGGCTTTGACGACGGGAATTATTTGACGCGGGCCGTTCAATCCGCTACAATGCTGTATCGGCGCGGCGAAGCCGCGTTCTTCGTGCCTGAGCATCGAGTGCCGGGCACAAGGCGAAAAAACTATGTTTGAAAGTCTTTCCGATCGGCTCCAAAATGTGTTTGCGAAGCTCGGCTCTCGCGGTCGGCTCTCTGAGTCCGATGTCGACGAGGCGCTGAAAGAAGTTCGCCGGGCGCTGCTGGAAGCCGACGTTAATTTCAAAGTTGTCAAAGATTTTGTTGCCCGCGTGCGTGAGCAGGCGATCGGCCAGGATGTCACCAAGAGCCTGACGCCGGCCCAGATGGTGATCAAGATCGTCAACGACGAGCTGATCCATCTGCTGGGCGACGAGCCCGCGCCGCTGGCGAACGCGCAGCCCGGCCCCACCGTGATCCTGCTGGTCGGCCTCAACGGCGCCGGCAAGACGACGATGGCCGCCAAGCTGTCACTGTTCCTGCGCAAGAAGCACCGCAATCCGCTGCTGGTAGCCTGCGACGTGTACCGTCCGGCCGCGATCAAGCAGCTGGAAACGCTGGGCAAGCAGATCCAGGTGCCGGTCTATACCGAGGGTACCGAGGTCGCCCCGCCGGTGATCGCCCGCAACGGCATTGCCGAGGCGCGCAAGAACGGCAACCAGGTGGTGATCATCGATACCGCCGGCCGCTTGCAGATCGACGAAGCGCTGATGCAGGAGCTGGAAGAGATTCGCGCCGGCATCAACCCGCACGAGACGCTGCTGGTCGTGGACGCGATGATCGGCCAGGAGTCGGTGCGCGTGGCCGAGGAGTTCAACCGCCGCGTGCCGCTGACCGGCTTCGTGATGACCAAGATCGACGGCGATGCGCGTGGTGGCGCGGCGCTCTCGATCCGGCAGGTCACAGGCGTGCCGATCAAGTTCCTGGGCACCAGCGAAAAAGTTGACGGCCTCCAGGCTTTCGATCCGCCGCGTCTGGCCTCGCGCATCCTCGGTATGGGCGACGTGTTGACGCTGATCGAGCGCGCTCAGGAGAATATCGACCAAGAAGAAGCTGCCAAGATGCAGAAGAAAATGCAGAAGGGCAAATTCGACTTCGAAGATTTTCTGAACGCCATGAAGCAGATGCGCCGCCTGGGGCCGCTTCAGCAGATCCTGGGCATGCTGCCGGGCATGTCGCAGCTCAAGCTTGAGGAGCACATCAACGAGGACGACCTCAAGCACGTCGAGGCGATCATCCAGTCGATGACCGCCGAGGAGCGGCGCAACCCCGATATCATCAAGCAGAGCCGTAAGCAGCGCATCGCGCGTGGCTCGGGCACGGATCTCGACGATGTCAACGAGCTGCTGCGGCAGTTCCGCGATATGCAGCATATGATGAAGGGTATGATGCGCGGGATGCCGGGTATGCCCGGCGCCGGCAGCACCAATAACAAGGGCGGCAGCGGCAAAAAGGGCAAGAAAAAGAAGAAGCAGCGCCCGCCGCAGCTGCCAGGCTCACGGCCGGGAGCTGGCCTGCCGCCAGGACTTGGCCCGAACGCCAGCCCGTCGGATATTGAAAACTTGCTGCGCAACATGCGTAAAGACCAGCAGCAGTAGCAAGTGAGCGTGATTGTACGCAGCGCAGCCGTTTGAGCGCGGCTGCGAATCAACACTGAATATAGTTCCTAACTCATTGTTTTTTGGAGGATCTCTGTGGTTCGGATTCGTTTGATGCGGCGCGGCAAGAACAAAAAGCCGACTTATCGTATCGTTGTGGCCGATGCGCGCTCGCCGCGTGATGGAAAGTTTATCGAGATCATTGGCAACTACAATCCCGTCGAGCAGCCCAAAGTGCTCAACATCAAGTCCGATCGCGCGCGGTACTGGCTGAGCGTCGGCGCGCAGCCTTCGGATACTGTGGCCTACCTGTTCGGTAAAGTAGGCATTGATGCGAAGCCGGGAACGCCTTACGTTGCCGAGGCAGCACCAGCCGTCGAAGCGCAGGGCTAAGATTTTTTGCCTGCTTATGAAGAACAAAAGGCCCCATAGCGAGCCTTTTGTTCTTTGTGTACTCTATGAAAGAACTGCTGCTGTTCATTGTTAAAGAGCTTGTCGATCATCCTGAGGCCGTGCGCGTGCGAGAGCGTGACGGACGATTCGCGATCACGCTTGAGCTGACTGTCGCGCCGACCGACGCCGGCAAGGTGATCGGACGCAGCGGACGCGTTGCCAAGGCGATCCGCGATGTGCTTGGCATCGCCGCCGCTCGTGAGCGTAAGCGCGTCCATCTGGATATTAATTCGTAACATGAGCCAACAACCACGTCCATCGCTCGACGAGCTGCTGCTGGTCGGGCAGATTACCTCGCCGTTCGGCGTGCATGGCCAGCTCAATCTCCACGCGATCACCAACCGGCCCGAGCATCTGCGCCGGGTCTCGACGGTGTTTGTGGGCGAGAATCTGACGCCTTACAAGCTGAAGCGCGCCGCGCCGCATAAGCCCACGGTGCTGATTGTCACGCTGAACGGGATCGATAGCCGAGAGGCCGCCGAGACGCTGCGTGGTCAGGAAGTTTATATTCGTCAGGCCGACGCGATGCCGCTCGACGAGGACGAGTATTATCTGCACGACCTGCCCGGGCTACGCGTCGAGACCGCAGACGGCACGGCGATCGGCACTGTCAAAGAGGTGCTGGAGACCGGCGCCAACGAGGTTTTGGTGGTGACGCGGCCCGAGGGCGGCGAGGCGCTGATTCCGATGATCAAAGATGTTGTGAAGCGCCTCGACATCGCGGGCGGTCTGATTGTGGTCGAGCCGCTCCCAGGGATGCTCGACGACAAATAGCACGCTTCGCTGGAAGCTTGATGTGCGGGATGGGCTGTCTGGCTCGTCCCGTTTTTAGATCTCCGCGACGAAGCAGCCGCTGCTTTTAGGAACTCTGAACACGCCCTCGCGCTCGATAATATCTCGAACGCGCTCCTCGAACAGCGGCATCAGCCGGGCACGGTGGCTGCCGTCGGCGGGAAGCGACTCAACCATATCGATGACGCCGGTAGCATAGTAGGCCAGTGCCGGCGCGGGTGTAGGGAAGAGAAACGCGTCGTGATAGATCAGCCGCTCGGCGTGGGGAAAGATCTCGCGCACCAGATCTAAATGCGCCAGGCTGAAACCGCGATCGAAGCGCTGATCCAGGGGCGTGTAGCCGGCGGCTCGCGCGATCTCCATGTGCACGTCGATCAGCCGCTGGCCGCTGTCGGGAGCGTTGGTCGCCAGGATCACGCGGCCGCCCGGCTTGAGCACCCGCCGCATCTCGCGCAGCGCCGCCAGTTGATCCGCCACATGGTAGAGCATGTGATTGCCCATCACACGGTCGCAGGCGGCGTCGCGCAGCGGCAGCGCCTCGGCAAAGGCGCGGATCGACTGAACGGGCAAGCTCTGCTGTCGTGCCTGCTCCTGGACCACGTCGAGCATTCCCTGCGACGCGTCGATCGCTACGATGCGCGTGTTATAGCGAGCCAGCAGCGGATGATACGCGCCCGAGCCACAGCCGACGTCCAGCACCCGCGCGCCGGGCTGCGGATCGATCGTGGGCATGAGCCAATCGAAGAAGCTGGTCGCCTGCTCGCTGTAGAGCACGTGCGTCTGCTGGCGGAGGCGTAGCTTGTCGGCGTCGGCGTACTGGTAGCGCAGATAGCGCGGATCGGTGGCGCAGTCGCTCATGGGTGCTCACTTGTTGTAGCGGCGCTCAAGCTCGGCCCAGATCTGCTCGGGCTTCACGCCTTGATGCGCCAGCAGCACAAACGTATGGTAGAGCAGATCGGCGGTCTCGTAGGCCAGCTCGTCGGGATCGCCCTTCATGGCGCCGATCACAACCTCGGTCGCCTCCTCGCCCACCTTCTTGCCGATGCGCTCGGGGCCGCCCTTGAGCAGCTTCACGGTGTACGATCCCTCTGGCTGCTCCTGCTTGCGCCGCTCGATCAGATCCGCTAGCTGGCTCAGCACCGCGCTGGCCGGCTGTGTCGTCGTGGCCGGCTCGTCGGAGAGTGTGCGGAAGAAGCAGGAGCGCGATCCGGTGTGGCAGGTTGGGCCAGCGGGCTCGGCCAGCACCAGCAGTGCGTCGCCGTCGCAGTCCTGACGCAGCTCGATCAGCCGCAGCACGTTGCCGCTGGTCGCGCCTTTCTGCCACAGCTCGTTGCGGGAGCGGCTCCAGAAGGTCACCAGACCGCTCTCCTGTGTCTGCGCCAGCGCCTCTTCGTTCATGTAGCCGAGCATCAGCACCTCGCCGCTGCGGGCATGCTGCACGATCGCGGGGATCAGTCCTTGGTCGTCGAATTTGAGCATGAGCTTTCCAGTTAGATCAATAGGAGGAGCACGAGGCTCCTCCCGTTGAGAATCTTAGTGTTTGAAATGGCGACGGCCGGTGAAGACCAGCACCAGGCCCAGACGGTTGGCCGTCGCGATTACCTCTTCGTCGGCCTGGGAGCCGCCCGGCTGCACGATTGCGGCGACACCTGAGGCGGCGGCTGTTTCCACGCCGTCGGATTTGGGAAAGAACGCATCCGAGGCCAGCACGCTGTTCTGCGCGCGATCGCCCGCTTTGCTCGCGGCGATCTTCACCGAGTCCACGCGCGATGGCTGTCCCGCGCCCATGCCGACCAGCGTCTCGCCCTGCACCAGCACGATCGCGTTGGACTTGACGAAGGCGCAGGCTTTCCAGGCGAAGCTCAGCGCCGCCAGCTGCTCCGGCGTCGGCTGCTGCTCCGAGACAACACGCCAGCCATTGGGATCGTCGCCGGCTACCTCGTCGCGTGCCTGCACCAGCAGCCCGCCGCTGACCTGCCGATATTCCCACACTGTACCACGCTCGGGCTGCATCGCAACCTCAAGCAGGCGCAGGTTGGGCTTGTTGGCGAAGATCGCGCGTGCCTCCTCGTCGAACGCGGGCGCGACGATCACCTCGTAGAAATAGCGCTGCATCGCGGCGGCCAGCGCGCCATCCACGGGCCGGTTGATGCCGACGATGCCGCCGAACGCAGAGACCGGATCGCCGGAGCGCGCCGCCGCGTGAGCCGCTACCAGATCGTCCAGTGAGGCCAGTCCGCACGGGTTGCTGTGCTTGATGATCGTGACGGTCGGCTTGTCGAAGCTTTGCACGATCTGCAAGGCCGCGTCGGCGTCGAGCAGGTTGTTGAACGACAGCTCTTTGCCCTGAAGCGGGGTGGCCGTCGCGATCGTGCCCTGGCGCGTGCTGTCGCCGCGATAGAACGCGGCCGGCTGGTGCGGATTCTCGCCGTAGCGCAGGTCGTAGGCTTTGCTCCAGGCCAGCGGCAGTGTCGCCGGGAAATCCTCGGTCGTCAGGAACGCGGCGATCGCGCTGTCGTAGGCGGCGGTGTGGGCGAAGGCTTTGGCGGCCAGCGCGCGACGCAGCGCCAGGTCGATCGTGTCCTGCTGAAGCGCCTCAAGAATGCGCGGATAATCGCTCGGCTCGACTACGACCAGCACGTCGGGGAAGTTTTTCGCCGAGGCGCGGATCATGGTCGGGCCGCCGATGTCGATCTGCTCCAATGCGTCGGTCAACTCGACGCCAGGCTTCGCGATCGTCTCGCGGAAAGGATACAGGTTGACGACGACCAGATCGATCGCGCCGATGCCATGCTGAGCGATCTGCTCCACGTCGTCGGGACGATTGCGGCGGTGAAGAATGCCGCCATGCACGGCCGGATGAAGTGTTTTGACGCGGCCTTCCAGGATTTCGGGAAAGTCGGTCAGGGCGCTGATCGACTGCGCTTTGACCTGCTCGCGCTCAAGCGCTTTGAGCGTGCCGCCCGTCGAAAAGATCTCGATGCCCAGCGCCGCCAGGCCACGGCTGAACTCGGCCAGCCCGGTTTTATCCGAGACACTAATAATCGCTCGCATAGTTCGCTCCTTTGCCAACAAAAAAGGCTCCGAATAGTCGGAACCCGGCCCAGGCGAACGGCACAACATTGCGCTCGAACTTCCTCGTGGTACTCCACGTATGATCGCCAGTCATTCGAGCGGCTCAGGTGTCGGCCTGATTATACCGCTTTTTGAGAGCGGCCGTGCAAAAAAAGATCGGGACGCATCGCCATTGACGCATCCCGATCCGATCTCTCTTTTCTCTTGTCTCACGGGCTTGGAGGAGGCCCTCATCCCCAACCCTTCTCCCGTTGCGACAGGAGAAGGGAGTAGGGGTACTTTCCTTTGTTCCTTTGTTCCTTTGTTCTCTTGTTCTTTTGTTCTTTGTTCTCTACTGGTTCGTCCAGCGATAGTACAGCAGCGACGGCACGAAGGCCAGGACGGCCGCGACGAACAGCGAGAAGAACGAGATCGTGCGGCAGATCCACAGCATTTGCAGCATACGCGGGTCGGCGGCGTTGGGGTAGAAGACCGCCACGGCGATATAGTGCAGCACCGCAAAGCCGATGATCATCGTCCAGCCCGAGAGCTTGAGCCAGACCTCAAGCGGCGGCCGGTGGATTAGATCGAGCAGGCCACCCAGCACGCGCGCGAAGCGGAACAGAACCATCGCCAGCACGACGATGCCGATCTCCAGGATCAGGCCGATATGGATCGGGGAAAATTTCATCGTTACACCTCAAGGATGCGGCGGGCGATGCCGTAGAAGCGGTAGACCACGTAGGCCATCGCCAGCGACGAGATGAACAGCGGCGTGAAGGCCCAGCCCTGCTGGCAGAGGCCAAAGCTCAAACCATCCTTGCACTCGGTCATGCGGCCGGCCGTGAAGAACGCATACGACTGGATCAGGTTGTAGATCACGATCCCGATCGGCGCGACGGTCATAGCGATCCAGAACGAGCGCTGGCCGGTCAGCATCTCGAAGCGCCGCGCGATCAGGCCGATCAGAATGAACGCGCCCCACAGCAAGAACCCTGCGATCAAGCTGACATAATTTGTGATGTCGAAGAGAATGCGATAGGTGCCGGTGCTGAGCGAGGCCGGCGACTGGGTGTTGGGCGACGCCTGGGTGCGCGTCCAGTCTTTGTTGGTGTTCGAGTCTAAGCCCTGCGGGTTGCGTACCAGCGCGATGTTCTCGACGGGTGCCGGTGCCGCGTTCTTGCTCCAGCCGACGATCGGGCTTTTCTCGGGCGCCGCGCCCCAATGGATCTCGTCGATCTGGTTGCCGTCCACGCCGTACAGAATCACCGCGTCGGACTTGGCGTTCCAGGCGCTCGGCGTCTTGACGACTTCAAACGCATTCGGCTCGACGCTGCCCTGAAGCGTGGCGACATCGCCGGCGGCCGTGCTGAGCCGCCAGCCATCGATCGAGATCGGCTCGTCGGTGTTGTTGTACAGCTCGACCCAGGCTTGGCCACCGGCTTTGGGCATGACAAAAACTTCGTTGATCACCAGCGGCGTCTGCTCGTCGGCGCGCATGCCGACCCCCAGAAAGGCCAGCAGCAGCGGCAGCACAAACGACAGGCACAAGATCAGCGGGATCAGCAGATCGGCCGAGCGCAGCCGTTCAAGCGACGGCATACTAAACGGGATCGGATAGGCTTTACGTTGCATGAGCGGATCACATCTCCTTTACCCACGCTGCTCGCATGCGATCGCGACGTGGTTAGGCCGTAGCTTGTTGAACCTTGCTGCGCAGCTGATCGGCGAGTGAGCGCGCCCGTGACGGCCCAAGCAGCAGCGTGGTGGATTGTTCGAAGGCGGCGATGGCGCGCAGCATCTGCTGCGGCTGGGCGGCGGGATCGTTCGGCTGAAGACCGGCTCGGCGGAAGGCGTCGGCCAGCAGCACGCGGGCGCTATTGCCAATGCCCGCAACCGCCAGCTTCTCAAGCTCGGGATACAGCGGCGGAGCCTGGCGCTCCTCGACGCGGCCCTCGATCAGGCCAGCATCCATCAGCTCGATAATCGTCTTGAACGCGGTGAAATCGCCCAGGCCCGAAAGCCGCGCAATATCGGCGACGGTATTTTTGCCGTTGATCATCGTCAGGACGCGCCATTTATGCGCCTCCAGATTGATCTCGCGGCTGGAAGAGCGGGGATTGGGCACCAGCTTCAGCACCATATCGCCGGAGAGCCGCTCGGCCACCGTGGCCCACTCATCCTGGCGGCCGATGCCTTCCATGATGATGATCTCGTTGGAAACGCGGATATTCGGCGGCGGCAGCGCAATCCGCTCGTGCAGCTTAAACGGCCCGGAGGTGCAGGTGAAAAAGGTATAGGCCGCCTCCTCACCCGCCAGCGAGCCAAGCTGCGCGCCGCAGATCTTGCCCTCGTTGAAAAAGACCCAGCCGTTGACCTGCTCTTTGCCGCGCAGGCCATGAATCTCGACGCCGCCGGTCTTCTTGCCAAGGTCGATCAGCTGGATAATGTCAACGAGTCCGAAATCCCCCAGATCTCCTTCGAGCGCCATAAATCACACAGTTCATCAGCGTAATGCCGCACAACAGCGGGCGCTGCATTACGCCGCATAAAATTAAAGCTTGCTGATGACGATCTTGCTGATGCCCTTGAGCGTATCGAAAACGCCGGGGCCGGAGGCCGCGCAGGCCTCGAAGCGCGTCCAGTTGAACGGGTTGAGATACTTGTCAAGAACCGGCACCGGCAGCGCGTTGGGCAGATCGCGCTTGTTGTATTGCAGCACCAGCGGAAACTCTTGAAACTTTTTGCCCTGCTTCTGGACGTTGCGCGCCAGCTCTTTCAAGCTGTTGACGTTCTCTTCCAGCTTGTTGCGCTGCGAGTCGGCCACAAAGACCACGCCGTCCGCGCCGTTGAGCACCGCCACGCGGGTTCGCTCGTAGAGGATCTGGCCCGGAACGGTGTACAGGTGAAAGCGTGTTTGAAAGCCGCGAACCTTGCCCAGATCGAGTGGGAGGAAGTCGAAGAACAGCGTGCGCTCGGTCTCCGTCGCAATCGACAGCAATTCACCTTTGGTCGCCTGCGGAACCTGGCTGTGGATATATTGCAGATTGGTCGTCTTGCCGCACATGCCGGGGCCGTAATACACGATCTTACAGTGAATCTCGCGGGCGGCGACGTTAATGAGTGCCATGTGCTAAAGCCCCTTATATTAGTCTCGAAACAACAGATCGATCGTATCTTCCATCGAGGTGCGGAAGCTGGAGCCGAGCACGTCGTCGCGCACGCGGCGAGACTGACGGACCCGCTGGAGGATCGTAGCCAGCTCTTCGGAGGCTTTCTTGATCAGCACCTTGACCAGACCGATATGCGTTTCTTTGTTGAAGATAATCGTCAGAATCCACTGCTCGGCGATCAGCGCGATGAAGAGATTTTCGCGCACGCCTTGCTGGAAGAGCATCTTGAAGTCTTTTTCGCGCAGCAGCTTGGCGACTTCACGCGACGAGGCAAACGTTCCCGCAATCAGCGCGCCCAGCGCCGTCGTGTCCTGGCGGTTGGCGTCGCCGTGGCAGGCGATCACTTGACCGCTCTTGTCAAGCAGCAGGGCGTGATTGCCGCCTGTTTCTTCGACGAGCCGGTTGAGCACCTCTTCGATGTGCGCGGTTTCGTCGGGCGGCACGATCAAGCTAGTGAGTTGTGGATCGAGAGCCATGATTTCCTGCCTTTGGCAAAGCTACAATCAGAATATACGGCGACACCGCCGGATCTTTGCTGATAAACTGGAGCTGGCGAGCTTAAGCGTTAGATCGCGTGGATCGCGGTGACGAACGCGTCGTAATGTTTCTGGACCAGAAACCGCAAACGACCGAGCTGTCCGCGACCCTGGGTCAGGATCAGCAGCATGGCGTCGGGGGTGAGCGGCTCGATGAGGACAAGTCCGTCGGCGTATTCGAGTGTGATCTGGTCGGCGGTGCCTTTGGTGATCTCGCGGCCAAGCGCCTCGGCCAGCGCCAGGCCGTTGGCGGCGACGGCACAGATGGCTTCGGCATCGACGCCGTTACCTGCGGCGCTTTCCATCAGCAAGCCGTCGGTTGCGACGACAGCCGCGAGGTCAACGCCATCGACCACCCGGAACCGATTCAGCAGAGCGTGGAGCGGCGTGCTCATGGACCGTATATTCCTTTGTGTACGGATCGCAGTTGATACACAAACACCTGTGTTGCATCCTGCGACAGTGTGTAGGAGGAGCGCAAACAAGGTGTTCCGGGTCGTATGATACGTAATCTATCTTCAGGGAGCAGTAAACTGGTGGGCTATCTCGGGGGATTACTCATTGTGATGGAGCGTGCAGGACCGCATGGTTAGCCGCTGCTGTGTCGGCCATGCGCAACAAGCCAGGACAAACAAACTGCCTGGCATGGTGACGCGTCGATTGGAAGGGGGGAAAGTGGCTAGAACTGCTCCGGCCGACGGCGGGCGCGACGTCCGTTGAGCCCTTCTTTAGGTGGCCGCCCGGTGCGAATATTGCGAAGCGAGGTCACGGTTGCTTCAAGGGCGCGATCGGCCCAGCTGTAGATCGTTGGGCGGCTGCGATCCAGGTCTTGCGACAGCTGCGTGACGTTGGCGCGGTACTCAGGATCGAAGGTGGCAAGGTTGATCCGGGCCGCCGCAATAATCTGGCGAAGCTCTTCCTCGGTCAGATTATAGTCTTCGATGAGTTTGCGGGCGCGCTTGCTCGTGTGGTCAATGTGCATACCGCGACTCCTAAATCATGATGGAATAATCCTAGCATGTTTCAGGAGAGTTGTCTAGCGCTGTGTAAATGCTTGTTGAGAAAGAAATGTCCGGTATGCCAATGCAGGCCCATAGTAACGATTGTGAACTTGGTAACAACAGTTGACACATGTGTTTGCACATTCCCTGCGATGTGTAAAGTGGGCGGATTTTTGTGGTTGTAAGACCGGGAACTATTCAGATCTAAGGATTTGAGCACATACCAAAAAGGCCGGATCGCGAACGATCCGACCTTTAATGGAGAAGATTCTGGATTACTGGCCACGCTGCCGGCTCTGCTCGCCGCTGTTCTGCACCTCGACCGAGGGATTCTCAAAGGTGCGGCTACCGTTGACCGTGATCTTGCGCGGCTTGACTTCCTCCGCCTTGGGAATCTCAAGGTGCAGGATGCCGTGCTCCAGCGTCGCGCGCACATCGTCGGCCTTGACGGCGGTCGGCAGGCTGACGGAGCGGCTGAAGCGGCCGTAGCGGCGCTCCATCACATGATAGTTCGAAGGCTTCTCGCCGGTCTGCTGCGCCTTGCGGGTCTCGCCGCGAATCGTCAGCACGTTATCCTGAATCGTGATGTCCAGATCCTCGGGCTTGAGGCCAGGCACCACGGCATCGACGACGTACCCATCCTGTGTCTCGCTAACATCCAGCGGCATCGAAAATGCATTGCTGGTGCCCATGCGCGCGGGATTGACAAAGCTTTCTTCGAAAAGCTGGCTCATAGCGTCACGAAGGCTCAGCATCTCGCCAAACGGATCGACTCGTCGCAGGTTTGCCATAACCAATGCCTCCTTGCAGAACTAAGCTTGCGCTCTGTGCTATACGTTATATACTCTGAACTGCATAGCTCGCAGTTCGTTGTTCGTTACGATCGAAATAATATCGGGTGAACGTTAATTCGGTATTTGTGGAGCGTTAGAGTAGTGTTAGAGCTACCAGATTATCAGCTGCGACAGCGCGATTATTTGATTCGTATCAGCCAGGCGATCACCGCTCAGCTCGATCTGCCGGGCGTGCTGAGCCTGGTCGTGCGCTACGCGGTCGAGATCGTCGCCGGCAACTATGGGTTTATCGCGCTCCACGAGGAAGCGGACGGCGAGCTGCGGATCGCGGTTGCCAACAATATTGCGCCCGAGCAGTACGCAGAATTCAAGCCGCTGCTGCGTGTGCTGGCTACGCCCGGCGCGACAACCAAAGAAAAGGCCCGCGCGGTGCTGCGCATCGCCGATCGGCTGCATCTGCCATTGCGTCAGATGGTTTCTTTGCCGCTGCTGCTGCGCGGCGATCCGATCGGCGTGATCGTGGTGTTTCGCGCGGCGGTCAACGTGGCGTTTACGCTTGACGATCAGGCGCTGATCGAGGCCTTCGCCAACCAGGCGGCGGTGGCGGTCCAGAACGCGCGGCTGTACCAGGCGGCGGTGCATGAGCAGCAGCGGCTCCACGCGATTATCGAGCAGTCGGCGGACGGCGTGATGATCCTGGATTGGCGCTGGCGCATC
>DASWTQ010000265.1:0-6271 GCA_036402055.1 Herpetosiphonaceae bacterium | reverse complement strand
CGGCTGTAGCTCCTGCTCCGAAAGCATCACCGTGAGCATGGCGCCGGCCGGCAGCGACTGGATCAGCCTGGCCCGCGCCGAAACTACGCGTAGCGCGTCCGGCAGCGTGAAGACACCGGCCAGCGTCGCGGCGACATACTCGCCCAGGCTGTGGCCGATCAGCGCTTGCGGCTGCACACCCCAGGCGATCCACTGCTGCGCCAGGGCATACTCAAGCACAAACAGGATCGGCTGGGCCAGATCGGTGCGGTTGAGCTGCCCGCTGCCATTGTTGCTCGTCGCCGGCTCGCGGCCCAGCAGCCGGCTCACATCAAAGCTTTGGCCGGTGCTATTCGGCAGGCTCGGCTGCGCGCTCGTGCCGCGCGGATACAGCACATCGCGCAGATCCAGCCGCAGCTCGGGCTTGAGCAGCTCGGCGCAGCGATCGATCGTTTCGCGAAAAACCGTCTCGTTCTGGTATAGCTCAAGGCCCATGTCGACATAGTGATCGCCGAGGCCGGCAAACATAAACGCGATCGGCGCCGAGTAGGTTTCGCCGACCTGCCGCACGAGCCGGGTCGAGTCGCGGCCCTCAAGTACAGCGATCGCGTCGGCGGTGTCGCGGCAGACCACGATCTGGCGATGGTCGAAGGCGCGCCGTCCTTTTTGCAGCGTGTAGGCCACGTCGGCCAGATTGGCGTCGGGCTGCTCGCGCAGGTAGTCCAGCAGCCGCTCGGTGGTGCGCTGAAGCGCGGTCGCGGTGCGGGCCGAGAGCGGCAGCAGCTGCCAGGGCCGGGCCGGATCGGACGGCTCGATCTCGGGTGCTTCTTCGAGGATCACATGCACGTTGGTGCCGCCGACGCCGAACGAGCTAACTCCAGCGCGGCGCGGCGCTCCGTCGATCTCCCAATCTTTTAGCTCTGTGTTGACATAAAACGGGGTGCTGGGAAAATCGATCGCCGGGTTGGGCTGCTCGCAGTTCAAGCTGGGCGGAATCTGCCGGTGTTTGAGCGCGAGCACGGTTTTGATCAGTCCGGCCACGCCCGCCGCCGAGTCGAGATGCCCGACATTGGTTTTGACCGATCCCAGCGCGCAGAAGCCGGTCGCGTCGGTGTTGACGCGAAACGCCTGCGTCAGCGCGGCAACCTCGATCGGATCGCCGAGCGGCGTACCGGCGCCGTGGCCCTCGATGTAGCTGATCGTGGTCGGGTCCACGTCGGCGACGATCTGCGCCGCCAGGATCACGCCGGCCTGACCGTCGACGCTGGGCGCGGTGTAGCCGACCTTGCTCGCGCCGTCGTTGTTGGTCGCCGAGCCCTTGATCACGGCGTAGATCTGATCGCCATCTTCAAGCGCATCTTCCAGCCGCTTGAGCACGACGATGCCCAGGCCGCTGCCGCCGAACGTTCCCTGCGCATCGGCGTCGAAGGCCCGGCAGTGGCCGTCAGGCGAGAAAAGGCCGCCCTCCTGGTAGGTGTAGCCGGTCCGCTGCGGCACGTTAACGGTCACGCCGCCAACCAGCACCATGTCGCTCTGGTAGTCCAGCAGGCTCTGGCAGGCCAGATGCGTCGCCACCAGCGAGGATGAGCAGGCGGTCACGACGGTCAGGCTCGGCCCGCGTAGATTCAGCTTGTACGAGACGCGCGTCGGCAAAAAGTCGCGGTCGTTGGCGATGCGCAGCGCCAGCGCGCCCATCGTCTCGACCAGCGGCCGGTTCGGCAGCAGATTGTTCAGCAGGTAGCTGCTCATCTGCGTGCTGGCAAACACGCCGATCGAGCCCTCGTAGGTCGTCGGATCGTAGCCGGCGTCTTCGAGCGCTTCCCAGGCCGATTCCAGAAACAGCCGGTGCTGCGGGTCCATGATCTCGGCCTCACGTGGATTGAAGCCGAAGAAGGCCGCGTCGAAGTGCTCGACATCGTCGAGGATCGCGGTTGCGTTGACGAACTTCAGCCGCTCGTCGGCGACCAGGCCCAGCGGCACCTCGATCTCGTCGTCGTCCAGCCAGGTAAGCGACTCGACGCCGTCGCGGAGGTTTTGCCAAAATTGCTGAATATTGCTGGCGCCCGGGAAGCGGCCCGCCATGCCAATGATCGCGATGCCGTCGAGATCGGGCTGCGTTGTTTCGTCGCTCATGGTTATGAAGTGCTCCTGCGCAGGTTCCGTTTTTGCTGGCGGGCCTGCTTTTGTCGCTCTGCTTGCTGGCGGACTTTGTCCATGGTGGCTGAGGCCGGCTGCTGGTGCTGCATGGCGCTCAGATGTTGAGCCAGCGCGCTGATCGTCGGATACTGGAACAGCTCGACCAGCGAAAGATCGCGATCGAGCGCGGCGCGCAGCTTGGTACGCGCCTGAACCAGCAGCAGCGAGGTGCCGCCCAGCTCGAAAAAGTTGTCGTGGATGCCGAGCTTTTCAAGCTGGAGCAGCTCCTGCCAGACGGCGGCGATACGCTGCTCCAGATCGTTGCGCGGCGCGACGTAGCTCACGGCCAGCTCAGGACGGCTGATGCTCGGCTCGGGCAGCGCCTTGCGATCGAGCTTGCCGTTGGGCGTCAGCGGCAGCGCCGGCAGCGTGACAAACGTGGCCGGGATCATATACTCCGGCAGGCGGCCGGTCAGAAACTCGCGCAGATCGACGGCAGTCGGCGCCGCGCTGGCGATCGGCTTGTGATTGAGATCGGCGCGCAGCGGCTCGCGGCTGGCGTAGACCATGTAGATGAAAACGCCGGTCTGGCGCTCGTCTGGCGGCACGACCACGAAATCGTCGACGATCAGGTTGAAGCCGTGCTGCTCAAGCAGCGCCACGATCTGCGCCAGATTCTCGCGGGTATCGACCTCCAGCACAACCTGCTTGATCTTGGGCCAGTCTTCCTCGCGCAGGCCGCGCAGCACATCCACCTCGGCGCGCTCCACATCGATCTTGAGCAGATCGATCTGGGTGATGTTGTGCTCCTGGATGATCTCCGACAGCGGCCGCAGCTCGCAGGTGTAGCTCTCGCTGTGGAACTGGAGATCCAGGATCTCGTCAAGCTCGGCCTCGGCCAGGCTGGGATCGGCTTGATTGGCGCTGGTGTAGCCGCGATCGTTGAGGATGATCGCCTTGGTCGCCAGCTTATCCTGCTCCAAATCGGCGTAGCGCCCCGAGATGCCGGGCATCGACGGGTAGAAGGTGAAGTTTGCGGTTTCGCGCCGCGCCGCCACGCCCACCGGGAACGTGCGCACGTTCAGGCCGTAGAGCGCTACATTCGATCGCAGCGCCTCGAAGGTCGGCGGGATCGGCTCGAAGGCGTAGATGCTGGCATCCGGGCGCTGCTGGCTGGCGAAGAGCGAGAAAAAGCCGATGTTGGCGCCCACGTCGAAGATGCAGGCGGCGGGCGGAATATGAATGCCGTAGCGCAGATAGATCGCTTCTTCGATCACCTCGCGATAGCCGTTCGACACCTGAAGATCGCCGAAGTGAACGATCGGCATGCCGTTGGGCATCGTGAAGATCGAGCGGCCGCTCAAGAGCTGCGCCTGCTCCTGAGGGCTCAGCGCTGGCTTCAGCGGCGCGGCGACTGGCTCCGACGGCACGATGTAGGCGACCAGCCGGGGCTCCACCGCCGCCTCGTCGGCACGCGCAATCACTGCCGCCTCGCGAATCGCGGGATGCTGCACCAGCGCGGATTCGATCTCGCCCGGCTCGATGCGGTAGCCGCGCAGCTTGAGCTGCTGATCGCTGCGGCCCAGGAACTCGATCACGCCGTCCTCGCGGTAGCGCGCCCGATCGCCGGTGTGGTAGAGCCGTGCGCCCGGTGTTGATCCAAAGGGATCGGGGATGAAGCGCTCGGCAGTCAGCGCCGGACGGCTCAGGTAGCCGCGCACCACGCCCGCGCCGCCGATGTACAGATCGCCTGCGACTCCGGCCGGCACCGGCTGAAGCTGCCGATCGAGAATGTAGATCGCGGTGTTGGCGATCGGCCGTCCCAGCGGAACGCTTGCGTCGATCGTCTCGATGCGGTGGGTCGTCGACCAGATCGTGGTCTCGGTCGGACCGTACATGTTGTACAGCTCGGCGGTCAGCTGTTCGCGCAGCTGGCGCGCCAGATCGACGGGCAGCGCCTCGCCGCCGAGCAGCAGCGCGCGCACCGATTGCCAGGCCGCCGGCTGTTCCGCGTCCGACAAGAGCATCCGCGCCTGCGACGGCGTACACTGCACATGCGTTACCTGGTGGCGGACCAGCTGGGCGGGCAGCGAGTAGTCGATCTGCTCGGCATCGGACGCCGGGTTGCTGCGGCGGCGCAGCTCGTCGAGACGCGGCAGGCTGGCCAGCACGGTATCGGTCGCGACGCCAAAGTCGATCAAACAGGCGACCTCGTCGACGCCGCTGGCCTTGAGCCGGCTGATCTGCCGCAGACAGCTGTCGGGCGTGCCGAACAGGCCACTGGTTTCGAAGTAGCGCTCAAAGGCGTGATCGAGCAGGGAATCCATGTCGGCGGCGGTAAACTGCTCGGCGCGCATATCCAGGCCCAGGCTGTGCGCCAGCTGGTCCAGCAGATCGACCGAGTTGCGCAGATAGTCGCGGAACGGCTCGCGCACAACTTCACGCACCGTCGCCGGATCATCGCCGACAAAGGTGTGCACCATCAGCGTCACATGTCCCGATCCCGGGTGTCCGGCCGCGCTCCAGGCCCGGCGATAGATCGCGATCTTCTCGGCCAGCTCTTCGACGCTCTGCCCCAGCAGGTGCGTAAGCAGGCTCGCGCCGATCTCGCCGGCGATGCGGAAGGTTTCGGGATTGCCGGCGGCGGTCAGCCAGACCGGCAGCTCGGGCTGGATCGGAGGCGGCAGGATGCTGACCTGAACCGGATTGCCCGCGCCGCCGGTGAAGGGCTGCGACTCGCCGCGCCACAGCCGGCGCACCGTCGCGATGCCGTCGAGCATCGCCTGCTTGCGATCGGCGTAGCGCTCGGGCGCGAATACGAAATCGTCGGCGTGCCAGCCCGAGGCGAACGAGACGCCAACGCGGCCTTTGGAGAGATTATCGACGATCGCCCACTCCTCGGCCACGCGGATCGGGTTGTGCAGCGGCAAGACCACGCTGCCCGCTCGAATCTTGATGCGTTTGGTCAGCGTCGCGAGCGCCGCGCTCATCACCGACGGATTGGGATATAGGCCGCCGAAGGTGTGGAAGTGCCGCTCAGGCGTCCAGACTGCCGTGAAGTCGTGCGCGTCGGCGAACTGTGCGCCTTCCAGCAGCAGGCGGTAGATGTCGCCGTCGGCGCGGCTGGCGCTGGCAAAGTAGAACAGGCTGAAATCGATCGGTTTGGTCGCTAGCGCGGGAGAAGTTTCGCCGGCGGGCAGCAGCTGGCCGCGCTCGTCTTGCAGCACAACCTTGAAGCCACGGGCCAGCGTCCAGAGCAGCTCCAGCACCGAAATATCGAACGAGACGCTGGTAAGCGCCAGCCAGGTGCCGGGCGACTCCGCGCCCAGTCGCTGATCCATGCCCGCGACGAAGTTGGCCAGGTTGCGATGCGCGACCATCACGCCTTTGGGCCGTCCGGTCGAGCCCGAGGTGTAGATAATATAGGCCAGGTTGTCGAGCGTGACGCCGCTCACAGCTGCGACGTGCGCGGCCTCGGTCCAATCGCCGGCGTCGAGGCAGACGATCTGTGCGTCTGTCGGGCCAAGCGTGGCCTGAAGCTCGCTCGTCGTCAGCACAACTGCCGCCTGGGCATCGTCCAGCATAAACTGGATGCGCTCCTGCGGATAGGTCGGATCGAGCGGCACGTAGCAGCCGCCCGCCTGAAGTGTTGCCAGCAGCGCGACAACCAGATCCGGCGTGCGCGGCAGGCAAATGCCGACCCGCGTATCGGGCGTGACGCCGTAGGTCTGGAGCCTGGCCGCGACCTGGGCGGCGCGCTGCCACAGCTCGGCGTAGCTGATCTCAGCAGCCTCATGCACCAGCGCGATCGCGTCGGGCGTGCGCGCGGCCTGAGCGGCGATCAGCTCGTGGATGCAGGCGTCGGGCGACGGCAGCGCGGTAGCGTTCCAGGTGCGCAGCAGCGTTTCCTGCTCGGCGGCGCTCAGCAGCGGCAGGCGACTGACACGCTGGGCCGGCTCGGCGACGATCGCTTGAAGCAGCGTCAAATAGTGCTCGATCAGCCGCGCGATCGTCGTCGGGGCGAACAGATCTGTGTTGTACTCGACACAGCCCCCAATGCCGCCGTCGGCCTCGCTCAGGTTCAGCGTCAGCTCAAATTGAGCCGTATCGGTCGCGGCGGGCAGCGCCTCAACCTCGACATCGGCCAGCGTCGGTA
>DASWTQ010000264.1:0-2683 GCA_036402055.1 Herpetosiphonaceae bacterium | reverse complement strand
ATCTGGCCGAGGTGGTGACCGGCAAGTACTACGATCAGCTGGTGCAGGAGCTGGTTTTCGAGCCGCTTCAGATGCGCCGCAGCACCTTTGATCGCACCGTGGCGATGACCTATCCGTTGGCGCTGGCGCACGAGCTTGATGCCGGGGGCCGGCTGCGTGCCAGCCATCGGTTTACTGATAATGTCAGCGGCAATCCGGCCGGCTTTGGCATCAGCTCCACGCGCGATCTTGCCAACTTTGCGATCATACATCTGAGCCAGGGCCAGTTTCAGGGTACCACGCTGCTCACGCCCGAGTCGGTTGCGCTGATGCACGCGGCCCAGACCAGCCGCTACATCCCCGGCCTTGAGTCCGGGTATGGCCTGGGCTGGTATACCGGCCACTACAAAGGCGTGCGGCAGGTTTCCCACGGCGGCATGCTGCAAAGCTACAACTGCCTGCTGATGCTCTTTCCCGATCGTGAGCTGGGCGTGATTCTGCAATCCAACTACGACGACGGCAGCGATATGGGCGATCTGATCGGCACGATCTGTAGCCAGCTGCTCGATGTGCCGGCGGCTCGGTTCCAGCCCGCTGTGATTGAGCCGGATCGCGCGGAGTGGCCGCGCTATGTGGGGACGTATCTCAGCGTGCACTCGGGCCTGGCCACGATCGCGATCGTCGACGATCAGCTGGTGCTCCAGCTTAGCGGCGCAGCGCTGCCGCTGACGGCTATCGAGGGCGGTCTGTACCGATCGAACGGTACCTCGGTTGGCTTTGTCGCCGAGGACGCAGGGCCGGTGCGCTACCTGATGATCGACGGCGACCCGTACGGGCGCTTCGAGCGCGATGACTCGTTTGTGCCCGATGTCGATGCATGGTCGGACTATCCTGGCGAGTATGCGGTCTGGCGGATCGATCCGACGCCGATCAAGATTCGGATCGCCGACGGCCGCCTGTATATGCAGTGGTGGGGCGATGAGGTGGTCTGCACGCCGCTCAGCGCGAGCAGCTTTGTCAGCTCCTACGGCCTGATCGAGTTCGAGACAGCCGGCGATGGCCCGCCCGTGCTGGTGTCGGGCAAGGCCGCCCGCCGGTATCGCGGCTTCGTCGCCTGGTGATCCACTTGGCGGCTAGTACAGCGTCTCGGGATTGAACACGTTGCGCAGCGGCTGATCGGCCAGCCAGCGGCGCAGGTTGTCGCAGAACAGATCCACGAGCCGCGCGTTTTCGCGCTGGCTGTTGCCGCCCGAGTGCGGGCTGATCAGCACGTTGGGCAGCTCCCAGAGCGGGCTGTCTGGGGGCAGCGGCTCCTGCGCGAACACATCGAGGCCGGCCCCGCCGAGCCGGCCCGAGCGCAGCGCGTCGAGCAGCGCCGCCTCGTCTACCAGCGCGCCGCGACCAATATTAATCAGCACAGCGCCGCGCGGCAGCAGCGCCAGCTCCGTCGCTCCGATCATCTGCTCCGTCTCCGGCGTGTGCGGCGTGATCAGCACCAGAAACTCGGCCTGCGGCAACAGCTGATGCAGGCTGCTCAGGTCGTACACCTGGTCGAGAAACAGCGCCGCCGGATCGACGCCCGTGACCGTGCGCTTGATGCCGATCACCTTCATGTGCAGCGCCTGTGCCAGCCGCGCCAGCTCCTGGCCGATCTTGCCCGCGCCCACGATCAGCAGCGTGCGCCCTGCAAGATCCGGCGTGGAGTACTGCTGCCAGTGTTTGCGCTCCTGCTGACTCAGCGTGCGCAGCAGTCCCTTGCTGAATGTCAGTATCGCCAGTAGACAAAATTCGGCCAGCGGCTGTGCATGTACACCGCTGGCTGTGGTCAGCACGGTGTTGGGCATGCGCGTGGCATAGCCCTGCTTGCTCACCAGCTGGCCGATCCCGGCGCTGGTCGCCTGAATCCAGCGCAGCCTGGGCGCCAGCTCCGGCAGATCGCCAAGGTGGGTATGATCGAAATCAAAGAGAATATCCCCCTGGCACAGCAGCTCGCGCCAGCGCCGCTCCTGCTCTGGCGTGCGCTCCCAGGGCTGCCCGATATGATCGCTGGGGAAGCGCGGTGGCCGGAGCAATTCAGGCTCATAGATCACGTGGAGCCGCCGATCCACGGCGCGAATCTGCTCAACATACTCGGGCTCCAGGTAGCTGGCGATCAGCACGGTCGGGCGGGTGGTCGGATCGTCCATGCGTTGTTCCTTAGCGCAGGGCTTTGACGATGCGCTCGATCTGCTTGAGGTGCGACCGCTCGTGGGCTGCCAGCCACTGCGCATACGCGTGCACGCTCCGCACGAGCGGCTTGCCTGCGCCGGTGATGGTAGCAGTACGTAACCAGCCTGCGCGGTCCAGCGCTTCCAGAACGGCCAGCAGATCGGTGCGCTGCGTGGTAAATGCCTGGAGCGAGGTTTGAAATTCTTGCTCGCGATAGTTCGTGCCGTTGATCCAGGTCGTGGGATTGATTGCACGGATCGTCGGCTTGTCCTGAGCGATGATTACCTCGATGCAGTTGCCCCACACGTCGGCACACGAGCGCAGATGCGCCAGCACCTCGTTGATCGACCAGCCGCCATCTTCTTGGCCGGCGCGCAATTGCTCTGGAGCCAGCCCTGCGGTCAGCGCGTCAATCCGTGGTGGCGCTGCCGCCAGCAGCGTCAGAACCTGCTCATGAGTGAGTTTGGACATGGACGATCATCCTTGCGTTCAGCTG
>DASWTQ010000263.1:0-5393 GCA_036402055.1 Herpetosiphonaceae bacterium | reverse complement strand
GAGACTCGCATCCGTCGGGTGGATCTTGACCCAGACCATAATATCGTTGCCGAGGCGGCGTCCGGCCTCGCGCACGACCTCGACCAGACGCCCGGCGCGATACTCGATGCGCATGAAGTTGCACAGGAACCGGCCGTCCATGAAGACCTGGCCCTTGAGCACGGTTGCGTCGTGCTTGCTGCGCACCTCGCGCACATTGTAGCGATAGCGTGAGCTACGCGTTGCGTTGAGGTACTGCGCGTGATAAACGCGATCCGGGAAAAAGACGACCTTGAAAATATCGTTTTCGGGATCGCTGTGAATATCATTAAATGTTGGGTCCATACGTATCGTGAGCGGGCCGCTGTGCCGCCGCTCGGCCTCCTTTTTAGGTCGCTAAATTCTGCCGGGAAGCAACAGCCGCACACGCTATGTGAGCCGCGCCAGCAAATGATCGGCAACGCGGAACGAGTTCGCCTGGATCGTCAGCGTGGGGTTGGCTCCGCCCGAGGTCGGCATCCACGCGCCGTCGGTCACATACAGGTTGTCGAACTCCCAGGCGCGGCAGTCGGGATCGAGCACCGAGTCGGCCGGATCGCTGCCGAAGCGCGCGCCGCCCAGAATATGGTTGGCGATACGCGCCAGGCCGTTTTCGGCCATGTAGACCGAGCCCTGGCCGGAGACCTGGAAATTGCCGTTCTGCGGATCGACGCCGAAGCGCAGGATCTTGGCGCACTGCTCGGCCAGCGTGTTCATCAGCGCGATGTCGTGGCTGTGCCACTGCTTGATGATGTAGGCGACCGGGCGGTTCCATTTGTCTTTGACGGTCGGATGCAGCTCGATGCGGTTGGTCGGCAGCGGCACCTGGTTGGCCATGAACGCCACCGACAGATCGCGGCCAAACTCCTGGTCGAGAAAGCCCGCCAGCGCGTCGCCGGTGAGCTGCGTGTTTTCCACAAACGCCTTCCAGATCGTGTCGATGTCCTGCGCGCCATAGGTTCGCGCCAGCGAGATCGGCAGCGCACGATCTGAGGTGTTGTTGTAGATCGCGCCGCCGGCCCACAGCCCGTTCGATCGCGCGAAGTCGTCGCTGGCGCAGAAATCGGTCGCCCAATCGCTGTCGAGCGCGCGCGATTTGTCATAGCGGCCGGGAACGATCGCGTGGGCGCCGCCGAAGCAGTGCGTAAGAAAATACTTACCCAGCAGCCCGCTCTTGTTGATGCGCCGGTCGAACTCGGGATTTTCCAGCGCCGAAAGCTTGAGCAGCCGCACCGATTCGATCGCCGAGCACGCGACGACGACGATCGTGCCCGAGACCGTACGAGGCGCTCCGCTGGGATCGCGGAAGTGGACCTTGGTGACTGTGTTGCCGTCGTTCTCCAGGTGCGTGACCACACAGTTGGGCCACAGCTGGAAGTTCGGCAGATCGCGCACGGGGCTGAGCAGCGAAACCCAGGTGCTGGATTTGAGGCCCAGCGGATCGCCGTAGCGGTTGACATACGAGGTTTTGGCAGCCTCGGGATCTTTCGGCACCTTGCGTCCGCTGGGCTCGTGGTCGCGGGTGATGACGGCCAGCGGCGTGCGGTAGCGCTTCATGCCCAGCGTATCCATACCGACTGCGGCGAACTGGCTGATCGCGTTGGGCGTCAGCGGCGGCTGGTAGTTGTCGACGCTGGCCGGCTTGGCCTGATTCTCGCGCGTGCCGTTGAGCCCGACCAGCAGCTCGGCCTTGCAGTAGTACGGCTCTAGCTCGTCGTAGCTGATCGGCCAGTCGCGGACATAGCGCTGCACGTCGCCGTTGGGATCGTCGCGCAGATCGGTGCGGCCCTCGTTGAAGCTTTGGAGCTTGAAATCGGTCGGTGTGAACCGCAGCGAAACACCGCCGTAGAGCTGCGTGCCGCCACCGACGACCTGCGCGGTGTAGCCTTCGAGCGTGGCGCGATCGCTGCCGTCTTTCTCGCGGTAGACGTGCGGCTCGTCGTTCAGATCCGGCTCGACATGGCTGGAGTAGTAGGACTGGCCCTGATTGGCCATGCCCGGCACGCGAATCTCTTTCTCGGCGCCGGTCGCGAACAGCTCGTCGCGCTTGAAATCGCTGGTGCCATGCTCGGCCTGATACTGCGGCTTGAAGAGCGGGCCTTTCTCCAGCACCAGCACGGAGCGTCCGGCCTTAGCCAGAATATTGGCGATCGGAGCGCCACCCGCGCCGCTGCCGATGATGACGACATCAAATTGGGTTTGCATCTATCTGTTCCTCTCAACCGTGATAGTCTTCGGACGTACCAAACGGCAGCTCCATGACTTCGCGCCAGGCGAACAAGGTGTTCCCGTCGTCGCCCTTGTAGCGCTCGCTGAGATAGGCCCAGCCCGAGGCGCCGGCGTTGCCGCCGTAGCGCGGGTGGGAGAACGCGCCCGTGTAGGTGTGCCGGCGCAGCATCTGAAGAAAGAAGCGCGGGCTCTGGTACTTGCCGTAATCCCAGCCGTCGACCTTATCGCTGGCCATGTCGTTGTACAGCTGCACGAACATCTCGCCTGATTGGTCGCACGGCTCGATGTACGGGTTGCGCTGGCGCAAGATCCGGTCGATCTGCTCCAGGCAGATCTTGTAATCTTGCAGGTGATGATGCTCTTCGCGGGCCAGCAGCTTGTCGATGAAGTTCAGCTCACCCACGGACTCGTCGAAGCGGTAGGCGTGGGGATACTGCGTCTCGCGCGCCTGTCGATCGAGGCCAAAGTAATAATCTTTGAGGAAGCGCTCGCCTTCGCGGGTGCGGAAGGGCAGAATATGCGTGGTGATGCGGTTCAGCAGGCTGGCCTCCCAGCCTTCCAGGCTCAGCGGATCAGTGCATAGCTCGGTGAAGAAGCGCGACCACTCCTGGCCGTTGTCGAGCGTCGTGCGCTGCGGGTTGATTGGATCGAGGACGATCTGGCCGTCGACGAGGAACTTGTAGGTGTGCACCTCGCCCTTGCCGATGATCGCCGTGACCGCATAGTACTTGGTCGGCTCGCCTTGAAATGTGACCGGGCTCAGCGGCGTGGGCTCGTACAGGTTGCCGAAGGTGCCGATCACGGCCACGGATTGCGGCGGCGCGCTCGGGTCGATCTCGTACACAAAGGTAACCTGATTGGCGGCGTAGGGATCTTCGATATTGGTCTCGTCGCCGTAGCTGTCGACGATCGGGAAGCGCCAGGCCTCACAGATCCGTCCGCGCGGGTCGTTGTCGGCGTACTGCCCGAGATTATGGCGAAAGTCGGTGTTGTCGCGGGCAAGATACTTGGTGCAGTGGCCCAGAATGTACTCGTCACGCTTGTCTATGATACGTACTGACATAAGCTACCCTTTCAAGGTAACGCATGGGAACACCCGACGAAGGCACGGCAGTTTCTGCGCGTACCCTATCTTCCATGATGGATTTGTGTGCGTCTTTGCAGCTTATAGAAGGGGGCGATGAAGATGTTACGCGTCAGCGCGCGTATGGACCGATGCTACACTAAACTCGGTAGTGTTTCAAGTCAACATCTAGTAAAAATGCCAAAAACAACAACATATCACGGCCGTTTCATGGTTGATTCTATCGATTGTCTTTATGCTTCCTGCACACCGGCAGCCCTACCCAAAAGAACAGATCTACCTTTGAAAGCTCGTTCCTTCCCGAAATCATTGACAGAGATGATAGGCTAAACCTATCAAGCTACTTTCCTCTGCTGCTAAGCTCTGGCATCTTCCTGATGACAATCGTCTCCTCTGCCAGCGTCGTATGATGATGGGGCGCCTACAGCTTAATCCGGCAACCTTTGTATCAGCGCTAAACACATCATGAGAGCTACCACGCCTACATTTGGCTCGTGCAGTTCCATTGCATATACCTGGAGGTGTAGTCATGTTGACCGATCTTCAAAAGCGGAAGCTGATGCTAACGTTCAACGCGTTCGATCACGACCGGGACGGCATGTTAGAGCAGCAAGACTTTGAGGGCCTTGCCGTGAATCTGGCGAAAGCCTTCAACGTCGAGGCGGATTCGTCGACCTATCCTCAACTGCAACAGACTCTCCAGGAGCACTGGCAGCAATTACACGAACTGGCCGGAAATGGTCAGGATCAGGTGGACCCCGAGAGTTGGCTCCGCTTCTACGATACACTGTTCAGCTCACCTGAGTCGACGAGCGCCTACCTGAACACCTACATGGATGGCTTCTACGCCCTGTGGGACCTGGTTGATCCCGCTGCCGCCGGACAAGGAACCACACTGAAACGCTTCAAGGGTATGTACCGCGCGTATGGTCTGGATGAGGCTGTGGGTGAGGATGCGTTCCGGCGCATGGATACGAATGGCAATGGCGTGATCGACCGCAACGAAATGTACCAGCGGGTAATGGAGTTCTACGGCTCCGATCCCGACGCGCCCGGCAATTGGCTGCTTGGTCCGTACGAGTGAGATCGTCTCCTCTGCCAGCGTTGTATGGTGATGGGGCGCCTACAGCTTAATCCGGCAACCTTTGTATCAGCGCTAAACACATCGTGAGAGCTACCACGCCTACATTTGGCTCGTGCAGTTCCATGTTTGGTGGTTTTGCCCAGGCCGGGGCACCGCCGCCGAGTCGAATCTGTCGCCAGCAGATCTGCTGGCGAGGCTCATGTACCTGGAGGTGTAGCGATGTTGACCGATCTCCAAAAACGGAAGCTGATGCGGATGTTCAACGCGTTTGATCACGACCGAGATGGAATCTTGGAGCAGCAAGACTTTGAAAGCTTTGCTGTGAATCTTGCAAGAGCGTTCAACGTAGAAGCCGACTCATCCACCTATTCTCAGCTACAACAGGCGCTCCTGGATCATTGGCGGCAGCTGCAAGAGCAGGCCGGGAGCGGACAGGATCAGGTGGACCCCGAGAGCTGGCTACGCTTCTACGATACCTTGTTCAGCACGCCGGAGTCGACGAGCGCCTATCTGAACGGCTACCTGGATGGCTTCTATGCGCTGTGGGATCTGGTTGATCCCGCTGCTGCCGGACAAGGAACCACGCTGCAACGGTTCAAGGGCATGTACCGAGCTTATGGTCTGGATGAGGCCGTGGGTGAGGAGGCGTTCCGGCGCATGGATACGAACGGCAACGGCGTGCTCGACCGCAGCGAAATGTACCAGCGGGCGATGGAGTTCTTCGGCTCAGATCCCGACGCGCCCGGCAATTGGCTGTTTGGCTCTTACTAGCCAGGCAGAAGCGGTTGACGCCAGACAATCAGCCCACCGACGACAGGTTAGGTAGCCGTCGTCGGTGGGCTAGGTCGCGTGTCAGCGCGGAATGTGGCCCGTCTTACGGTTGGTAGCGCACCTGGACCGCCACTCGATCCAGCGAGAAATCGCGCGATGTGCTGCTGGCAACGTTGGTCAGGCGCACGCGGAAGTTTGCGTCGCTCA
>DASWTQ010000262.1:0-5353 GCA_036402055.1 Herpetosiphonaceae bacterium | reverse complement strand
TCATGCCAAGCGCCTGCGCGAGCTGCTGCGCGCCAAGCGCTAGCGGAGGGATACGTCGCGTGTTGCGCCAACTCGTGGAGCCGGCAGACATGGTACTATATCCGCGCTATGCGACGACCAACGAATCCTCAGCTTCCGTATCCTGAGCTTAACGACGAGCAGCGACGGGCGGTGATCGCGCCGCTTGGGCCGGTGCTGGTGCGCGCCGGTGCCGGCAGCGGCAAGACCCGCGTCCTGACGCTGCGTATTCATCATCTGATCGCCTCTCAGAGCGTTGCGCCCGCGACGATTCTGGCTGTGACCTTCACCAACAAAGCCGCGACCGAGCTGCGGGGCCGGCTGCGTGAGCTGCTCAAAGAGCGCAGCCGTGGCCTTACAACCGGAACTTTTCACAGCGTCGGGCTGCGGATTCTGCGCGAGTCGCTGGCGGGGCGGATCAAAGGCTACACCAAAGATTTCTCGATCTACGGCGAGGAAGAGCAGCGCCAGCTGGCACAGAGCGCGCTCGAATCCTGGCGCGGACGGCCACCCGTGATGCTGGAGCCGGAGCAGGTGATCAGCCGCATCTCGCGGCTCAAAAGCCGGATGCTTACGCCACAGCTGGCGCAGCGCATGGCGGGCGGCGATCAGCAGGCAGCCTATGTCGCGGGCCTGTACGACAGCTACCAGCGCAGCCTGCGCAAGCACAACGCGATCGACTTCGACGATTGCATTTTGCTGCCCTACCGCCTGCTCAGCGACGATCCCGATCTGCTGGCCGACTACCAGGCGCGCTGGCGGCATGTGCTCGTCGACGAGTACCAGGACACCGACCGCGCGCAGCATGGCCTGGTTACGCTGCTGACAATGACGCATCCACGCTCGCTCTTCGTCGTCGGCGATGCCCAGCAGAGCATCTACGGCTTTCGCAACGCCGACCACACGATCATCACGCAGTTCAACACGGATTTTCCCGACGCGCATATCGTCGAGCTGGTCACGAACTACCGCTCACGCCAGCAGGTGCTCGACGCCGCACACGCCGTGATTCGCCATGCCGCCGCGATCCATGTGCTGCCGCTGCGCGCCGCTCAGGGTCCGGGACTGCCCGGCAGCGTGATCAAAATCCATGAGCTGAAAGATGGCCGCGAAGAGGCCGAGTGGGTCGCGCGCCGCATCGCCGATCTGCTGGGCACCGGCCGACGACCGCGCGAGATCGCGGTGCTGTTTCGCACCCGGCACATGAGCCGAGGATTGGAGCAGGCGCTGCGTCACGCGCGGATTCCCTACGCCATTCGCGGCAACGCCGGCTTCTACGATCGGCGGGTGGTGCGCGATCTGCTGGCCTATCTGCGCACGATCGCCAATCCAGCCGATAGCCTTTCGCTGGCACGGATCGTCAACTTACCGGCGCGCGGTCTCGGCGGCGTGACGATGGAGCAGTTCATCGGCAACGCGGCGGAGCATGGCCTTCCTCCAGGCCAGGCGCTCTTCGACGCGCGCTGCTACGCCGGTCTCAAGCCCAACGCGGCTACGGCGCTGCGCACGTTCGCGCAGATGCTGGGCGGCTGGCGGCAAAAAGCCGAGCGCGGCTATCCGCCCGCCAATCTGATCGCCGACGTGCTGGCGCAGAGCGGCTATGACCGCTGGATCAGAACCGCGCTGCCTGAGGCGGATCGGCCTGACGCGCTGAGCCATGTTCAGGAGCTGCAAACCGCCGCCGAAGAGCACGACACGCTCTCGTCGTTTCTGCAAGAGATCGCGCTGATGACGGCGATTGACGACAAAGAGGATGAGCGCGACGCCGTGCAGCTGCTGACGGTTCACGCCGCCAAGGGCCTGGAGTGGCCGATCGTGTTTATCACCGGGCTGGAAGAAGGCACGCTGCCGCATGAGCGCGCCTTCGCGGAGACGGGCGGCGTCGAAGAAGAGCGACGGCTGTGTTATGTCGCGCTGACACGTGCCAAAGAACAAATCTGGCTTTCCTGGGCCGGCGGACGCCAGCGCGGCCAATCACTCAAGCGCTCACGCTTCCTGGACGAGATCGTCGCCTACGGGCAGGAGCGCGCACGTGAGGCAAACGCCGGCCGCAGATAATAAAATGTAGGAGCGTAAATACGCCCCTACAAACATTCATTGTTGATCTAGAAGCTTTCGCTACGCCGCCGTCGAAGGCACGTCCTGATCGATCGCCTCACGCAGACCGCGCACAAACGCCTCAAGATCCTTGCCCTGCTCCACAACATTCAGCAGCGCCGAGCCGACCACAACACCATCGGCGATCTGTGCGACCTGATGCGCCTGCTCGGGCTGCGAGATGCCGAAGCCAACCGCCAGCGGCGTCTCGGTTTGCGCTCGCACGCGCGACAGAAACGCGGGCAGCTCGGCGGGCAGCTCCGCGCGCGCGCCGGTCACGCCGGTCAGCGAGACACAGTAGATAAAGCCCGATGCCTGCTCGATCACATGGCCGATGCGCTCCTCGGTTGAGGTCGGCGCCAGCAGCTGAATCAGATCGATGTCGTGAGCGCGACAGGCCGTGAGCAGCTCACCGGACTCCTCGGGCGGCAGATCGGGAACGATCACGCCATCCAGGCCCGCCGCCTGGGCGTCGGCGCAGAAGCGCTCCAGGCCATACTGCAACATCGGATTCAGGTAGCCCATGAACAGCAGCGGCACGTCCACACCGCGCTCTCGCAGCTGGCGCACGGTTTCAATACAGAAGGGCACGTTGACGCGGTTCTTGAGCGCGCGCTCGGTCGCCCGCTGAACAGTCGCGCCGTCGGCCAGCGGATCGGAGAACGGAACGCCCAGCTCGACCATATCCGCGCCAGCGGCGACCAAACGCGGCACCAGCTCAAGCGCCGACTCGCGCTCGGGAAAGCCTATCGTTAGATACAGAATCAGCGCGCGCCGCTGCGTGGCCGCCAGATGTTCCCAGGTTGATCGAATTCGTGACATAGGCTACTCGAATATGTAGCGCCATCGCCTCAGGGGCTGCGGGCTTGCATCGCCTGCCGGCAGATGGCGATCGAACTCAGGTTAGTTGATCGACGTAAAATCCCTCGCGCACGTCCGGCAGATGCTTGATCAGCACGACGATGCTCACCACCAGCACCGCGATCGTCACAACAATATTGTGCGTCCACCACCAGACCAGCGGCGCGGTCGCCGCCGCTGCGATCATCGAGGGCAGCGTCTCGTCTTTACGCAGAATCAGCAGCGCCACAAAAAAGATCGCGATCGCGATCAGCGCCAGCCGCCAATCGATCAGCAGCAGCACCGCCCCACCGGATGCCAGGCCCTTGCCGCCCGCGCGCCGCAGCCAGAGCTTCCAGCCACCTTCGCGCTTACCTCGTGAGGCGAACATCAGATACGGCGAGAAACAATGACCGACCACCGCCGCCGCGCCACACAGCGCCGCCGCCTCCGAGCCGAGCACCTGCTGTCCGATCAGCATCGCCAGCGCCGCTTTTGCCGCATCCAGCAGCGCCACCAGCACGCCGGCCGCAAACCCGACCGAGCGAACAGTGTTCATCGCACCGGCGTTACCGCTGCCGGTCCGCTGCACATCGATGCCGCGCACCAGTCTACCGACAAGCACCGCAAACGGCACCGCGCCGATCAACACCCCAAGGATCACCAGCAGAAGCAACGTTGGATTGATCATGGTTTGCTCTCCATCCATGCGGATCGTTCGGATTGTAGCGAAGAGCCGCAGTCGCGTCAATGGGTGATTTCGATCGCACAAGCGGCGGCTGGACGATTCCAACCACCGCTCGTCAAAAAAAGAACAGCCCCTATCGCCATTGATAGGGGCTGCTAAAGCGACTGTTTGAGCTTACGGGGTAACGCTCAGCACGTGCACTTCGCTCGATCCGATCGTGATGGTGCCGGAGCGGACCAGCACGTTGCCGAGCAGGATACGACCAGCCGCCGGAGCGACCTTCGCCGTCACAACGCCCGGAACCGTCCAGCTGGCACCGGCTGCTCGCACGGCGTCAGCATCGGTTACCGCAACCGTGCCGAACTTGGTGTTCTGGAACACGTCGAGGTAATCGTAGGCTGTGCTGCCTGACGGAACTGCGTAGCCGTCGATGCGGATGGTATAGGTGCCGGACGGGTTCGCGATCGTGACCGCCTCCTCGGAGTCACCGTCCGCCGACTGGCCGACTACCACGCCCGACGAGTTCAGCACGAACAGGTCGAGGTCAGAATTCGCATCCGACGGGTTGCCGATACGAGCCGTCAGCGCCGTCGAGCCAGCGTCAACCGTTACCTGGAACTCCTGCGTCGCACCGTTGGCGATCGTCGGGCGATCGATCTTGGCGCTGCCGAGGTTCGAGCCAACCGCGCGGCCCGTGAAGGCGCCGAACTGGTTGGTGAGCGTGTAGCTGCGGTTCACACCGACGTTAGCCTGCGCGCTACCGATCACATCCGGGTTCGGCGCGATCGTCGCACCCAGGATCGAGACCGACAGCGTGAACGGAATATTCGCGGCATCCGACGTGCGGCGGCCATCAACCGTTACCTCCCACACACCCGCGATCGGGTTCGAGGTGGTGCGGCTGCTGCCGTTGCAGGTATCGGTCGCCGGAATGTAGCACGCCGTGCTGCCATTCGAGTCGATACCGACGCCGTACGGGTGCCAGCGCAGGAAGCGAGCCTGGCCGGTGCCGGCTGCGCCCGAGGGGCCGCTGAAGTCGACCTTGAGAGCGGGAGTGCCGGCCGGGACGCGGAAGAAGTAGCTCAGCGTCTGGTTGCGACCAACCGTGCCGGTCTTGACGACCGTGTAGTTGTTCGCCGCGCTGAACTGATCAGCCACGACCACGGTGTTCAGGGTCTGGTAGTCGATGCCGACCGTCGACGCATCGTCTAGGTTGAGGATCGCCGAGTGGATGCCCACGCTTGACGGGTTGACGTTGACAACCAGCTGCACAGGCGTGTTCAGCGGCAGCACCACCGAGCTTGGCGAGCTGAACGTACCGTCGTTGGCAACCCAGCTCAGGTTATAGGTGATGTTCCGCGACGGGCCCTTGGTGCGCGTGAAGGTGTAGGTGCGGGTGTAGCTCTGACCCAGCGTCACGCCCTCGCGGTCATAGATGCCCTGGCCGAAGCCCGGCGTCGCAAGCAGGCCGCTCAGCAGCGTGTTGACCGCAACCGACGAGGTAATCTCGGTGGTCTTGACGCCGGCCTTGATCAGGTTCCAGGCAGCCGGAACATTGACGATACCGTTGCCCTGCTCGTACACCTGGTAGCGGTTGGTGTCGATCAGCCGGGCCGACGAGATCAGCGCCTGGCGCAGCTCCGCCGTCTTCAGCTCAATGCCGGCCTTCTTGGCCGCGCCGACGAGCAGTGCCGCCGCGCCCGCCGCCTG
>DASWTQ010000261.1:0-4636 GCA_036402055.1 Herpetosiphonaceae bacterium | reverse complement strand
CGGCGGCTCGTTTGTGCATACCTTCAATTTTCCGGGCGGCGTGGGCCTGACCGAGTATGGCTATATCTATGCGCGGACGGCGGATAGCGGCGAGGAGCCGGAAGAAACGATCGCCTGGTATCAGCTGGCGGGCGGTGTTGGCCCGGCGACGATCACAGGCCACGCGCCGCTGCTTGAGCGCACGGTCGATCCTTCCGCCGATGTGACCAGTATGGCGATGGCCGGGACAAATAACAAGACGGACTCGTATCTGCTCTACAGCAGCGCGATTCCTGCCCATCTAAGCAGCACAGGCGCGCTGCCCACAAATGTTGCCGGCATCATCGACACACCGATCGACGTGCAGCCGATCGTTTTCAGCGGCACCGGCAGCCTCACCTGGAGCGCCACACGCTACGATCCGGCGCTGGCGATCCGGCTGAGCTATAACCAGGATCTGGTCAGCCGGCTGCGGATCTCGGAAGATCGGCTGGTGGTCCTGCGGCTGGAGCAGGGCGTGTGGAAGGTGATTCAGACGCGCCAGCGCAGCATTCCGCTCGACTGGATCGCTACCGGGTTGCAGGCGTTCAATGGCACGGGCGCCACGTTTGCGCTGGGCTATCTCAAGTAGTCAAGACACGCTCGTAAGCGAGCCGATCGCGATGCAGTGGGGAGCCGCGCTCTGGTTAACTCCAGAACGCGGCTCCTTGAATTACATGCTGCGGGTTGAATCACACGGCTAGGACGTTACATCTGCATTCAGCAGCGTCAGCGTCAGCGTATCGACGGTATCTGGGTTGATGCTGAGCTGCGGAGCAGAAAAACGCTCGGCGTAAGCGAAGTTATAGGCATCGGAGCGAGGATTGAGCTGCTGGGCCCACTGATTCCAGTAGTTCGTGACCTGGCTGCTCCACAGCTTGTCGAAAAGGTACCCGGCTTGCGGCAGTTTCGAGAACCATTCCGAGCTGGTCATCTCGCCGACAACGGTTCCATCCACAGTTACTGCGGAGCCGATCGCGCCGATGTTAAGCCCGGCGAAGAAATCACCGAAGATGTGGGCGTAAATATCGTTCAGCGGGGTCTGAGGCGCACCGCCATTCAAGGAAAATGTAGGATTGCCCCCGTAGGTTGCGGCCGGGTTGAGCAGATCCCATTTGCTGACCGTCAGCTTAATATCGCCGACGAGGGAGCCGGTCCCGTCAATTGCGAGGTTGAAATCGTCGTCGATGGATGCCCACAGATTGTACGTTTGCCGCTCGAAGGGATGGCCGGAGCCGGCGTTTGAGCCGGTAAATTCTCCGGCCAGCTGTGCAATCTTGCCATCTCCCAGCTGACTGAATCCGGGAGGCGTGGCTTGCCCTGGTCCAAACGTATCGATCAGATACTGGAAGTAGTCGAGAAACGTATTGTAGGGCGTGAACGGAAGACCAGGCGGCAGATTTTGCGCGGGCTCGCCGAACGGCGGGTAGGTGTTCGGACCGATGATGCGAACGAAGTTGCCGCTGGCGTCCGTGACCAGGCCGGAAGCGGGATTCGTCAGCTGATCCTGGATGCCTGACGCCAACGGATAGCCTGCGCCGTTAAATGCCGCGATGATCGCCTGCCCGGTCGGGAGGGACTGCGGCGGGCTGCTCAGCTTCGATAAACTGGTATAGATTTCATTTTCAGTGCTGCCGGCTCTCACCCCGTCTAACGAGCCCACGCTGACTCCATCCTTTTCGGTTGCGAGGCTCATCGGCACGCTCCAGTAATCGATGGCCGTCAAATCGGCCACACCGTAGGCCGAGCCGTCAAAGGTAAGCTCGAACTTATCGAAGCGCTGTGTATAGGCGGGACTGTTGGGGGCGACGACTGAGGGAATACCACCGGCAGACGTTGGATCGAAGGGCTGGTAGTAGGCAACATAGATCCGCCCGCTGGTCGTCGCTTCGATGACGAAACTTTTGATCTCACTCAATGTGTACCATGTGGAATCCTTGATCGACTTCATCGGGGCGCCATTGATCGTCGCATTGAGATCAGAGCCCCAGAATCCGATAAAGATTTGATCGCTGGAGATGCCGGAGTTGTTCTGTACCTTGAAGTTGAGTGTTGCCATTCCAAACTCCTTGCAATGTGACGCGTTTACTCCGTTCTAATTTGTGGCTTAATCGAAAAAGCCTCCTTTTTTAAATCCGAATAAGTCCTGTCACTGGATCGGATTGTTTATTAAAGCGCATAAATGAGGTGCACAACCAAGTATTGGGGGCGTAACTAGGGTTATGTGCATCCGATTGATATAATTTTCCTATCTCCGGCTGCAACTATTGCGTATAGTACAGCAAATATAAAAGCGTAGCGACAATTATTTGTCAAGTAGCTATACAGCGTGTTCGCATCACCTGTATGAGGCCGGCATTGTTGTTACTTCGGACGCAGGCTAGCAGAAGATTGTTAGCCTGTTTTTTATGCTTTTTTGATAGTCGAGGAAAGAATAGCGGCTCTGACTGCGTCTTAAGGTCATGAGACGAGCATGGCGAGACTTCTCCCCAATCGCCGGCTCATCTCAAACCGTCGGGCCAGCAGTGTGCGCGTGAAAGGAGGATACGAGCGTTTTCAAACTGCTGGGTTCAATCCGCAGTTCTGGCATGTGATGCAGCGCCGATCGCCCAGATTGGCGAGCGATCCTTCCCCCCTGACTTGATCCCCCCAAGATGTCCGGCCTCAGGCAGCGATCAGCGCTGCTGGTACGGCTGTGCCGTCTGGTTGTGCTACGACCGGCAATATGTGGAGGCTCTTTGTATGAATCGATTTGTCCGGCTGAGTGCGGTGCTCCTCTTTATCTTCAATGTGCTGCTGGCACCGGCTAGCTTTGCGCAGCCCAGCTCGACCAAGTTAGCCACGCTAAAGCTTGCTAAGGATAAAGGCATTCCGAATCAATACATCGTCGTTTTGAAAGACGGCCCCAGCATCAGCGCGGGCTCAGTCGCGCAGGCGGCGGGTGTGACGCCCAGACATGTGTACTCGGCGGCGCTCAACGGTTTCGCGGCGACGTTGAACGCGAGCCAGCTCAGGGCGATCCGCAGCAATCCTAATGTAGACTACGTAGAGCAGGATCAGGAAATGTCGATCAACGCGACACAGTTCATGGACGCCAATGGCGATCCGTGGGGCCTGGATCGCATCGATCAGCGTACCCTCGGGCTCTCGGGCAGCTACACCTACTATCTGACCGGCGCGGGCGTGCATGCCTACATTATCGATACTGGCATCGCGGCGCACACCGAGTTTGGCGCCAGCCTGTCAAGCATTGGCTTTACGGCGATCAGCGACGGCAACGGCCTGAATGACTGCAACGGCCACGGCACGCATGTCGCCGGTATCGTCGGCGGCACCACCTACGGCGTGGCCAAGGATGTAATTCTGCACCCGGTACGCGTCTTCAATTGCAGCGGCTCCGGCACGACGGCCGGCGTGATCTCCGGTGTGGACTATGTGCGCTTGAACGCGATCAAGCCGGCCGTGGCCAACATGTCGATCGGCGGCGCTGCCAGCACCGCGCTCAACACGGCCGTCACCAACATGATCAACTCAGGCATCTTTACGGCGGTCGCGGCTGGTCAGAGCGGTAGCGACGCGTGCTCATTCTCGCCGGCCAGCGTACCGGCCGCCTACACGGTCGCAGGCTCGATGAAGACCGATGCCCGGATGTCCTCGTCGAACTACGGCCCGTGCGTCGACGGCTACGCGCCAGGCTATGACATCAAGTCGACCTGGCTGAGCAACGGTACGCTGACGCTGCGCGGTACCTCGATGGCGACAGCGCATGTCACGGGCTGCGCGGCGAATTTCCTCCAGCACAACGGCAACGTACCGCCGGCCACAGTGACCGCCTGGATCACCAATAACGCGACCAACGGTGTGATCACCGGCAATCCGCCGAACACGCCGAACAAGCTGCTCTACTGCTTCAAGCCCGACGTGTGGGTCAAGGACAAGGCCGCCGATACCGGCCGTGAGCCCGATCCGGCGACCGCCGCGATGAACATGTGGGAAAGCCCGGACATCTGGAATCGCACGAGCGCCACGAGCGGACCGCATCAAAACCCTGAGTTCGGCCAGACCAACTACCTGTATGCCAATCTGCGCAATCGTGGACATATTGCGGATACCGGCAGGCTGTATTTCTATGTCGCCAACGCGTCGGTCAGCCTGGCCTGGCCTGTAGACTGGGTCGAGATCGGCTCGGTCTTAACCACGGTTGCTCCCGGCGCTGTGGTTCCCGTGATGATGCCGTGGGAGCCGGCCGGGTCTGGTCACTATTGTATTTTGGTGCGCTGGGTCTCGGACGCCGATCCGAATGTGAGCCAGGACCCGATGAGCTACACCGAGACGGTCGATGTCAACTACAACACGCGCTACAACAATAACATCGCGTGGCGCAACATGAACGTCGTCGATCTGCTGGCCAACGAGCAGCAGCGTGTGCGCTTTGTGGTCCGCGATCTGTTCCGCACATCCAAGCCGCAGCGGCTGACGATCCGCGAGCCACGCGAGCAGCTGCAAGATCCTTTCTTGCGCCGTGGCAATATCACGCTGGATCTCGGCACCGAGCTGACGCAGCGCTGGCTTCAGGCCGGCGGGCGGGGCGGCGGCTTCCAGCGTGTGGGCGAGACCC
>DASWTQ010000260.1:0-11783 GCA_036402055.1 Herpetosiphonaceae bacterium | reverse complement strand
CTTACTTCGGGACAATCCAGGGATCATGCGTGGTACGGAGATCGACGAAGACCTTTCGGTTCCCATTAGTCACCAAAGGAACGAACATGTACGCGCGAAGAATTCTGCTCCCCTTACTGGTCATCCTCAGCCTGCTCGTCGTCGCATGCGGTGCGCCCAGCGACACAGGAACCACCGGCGCGGCAGCCAGTCCAGCGGCAAGCAGCCCGGCCGCCTCAGATGCGGGCGCGGCAGCTCCGGCAACCGGTGGTCAGGTTGAGCTGCGTATTGCGTGGTGGGGCTCGCAGAGCCGGCATGATCGCACGCTCAAAGTGATCGAAATGTTCCAGAAAGAGCATCCCAATATCAAAATCACGCCTGAGTACGGCAACTTCGACGACCACTGGACCAAGCTGGCAACCCAGACGGCCGGCGGCAATCTGCCCGACATTGTGCAGCAGGATTATTCGCGGATCGGCGAGTGGGCCAAGCGCGGCCTGATGCTGCCGCTGGATGACTACGTCGCCGACGGCACGATCAAGCTCGACGGCGTGGCCGAGGAGCAGATTTCGGGCGGCAAGATCGACGGTAAGCTCTACGGTGTCAACCTGGGCACCAACGCGCTCGGCGTGCTCTACGATCCTGCGGCGTTCAAGGAAGCAGGCGTAGCCGAGCCCAGCGCCGACTGGAAGTGGGCCGATCTCCAGCAGACCGCGACGACGCTGCATGAGAAGCTCAACGTCTACGGCGTGGAAAGCTTCTATAACGCCGAGTTCTTCAAGCTCTGGCTGAAGGATAACGGCAAATGGATGTACAGCGACGACGGCAAGAGCCTGGGCTACGAAGACGACGCGCTGGCTACGCAGTTCTTCCAGCAGCTGGTCGACATGCAGGCATCGGGCGCGACTCCAACGCGCGAGTTCGACGCCGGCCGTGGCACGATCGGCATCGAGGACTCGCTGATTGTGACCAAGAAGTCGGCGATGATCTTTGTGTGGAGCAATATGCCGGCGGCGATCTCGGCGGCCAGCGGCGATCGCGAGCTGAATATTGCGCTGCCGCCACAGGCCGACAACGGCGGTCAGGGCGTGTATCTCAAGCCGTCGATGTTCTTCTCGGTCGCGGCGACATCCAAGCATCCCAAAGAGGCGGCGATGTTCGTCGACTACTTCACCAACAATGTAGAGGCTAACAAAATCCTGGCTGCCGAGCGCGGCGTGCCGATCTCGCCCGCGATCCGTGAGGCGTTGCAGCCCGAGCTGCCGGCGATCCAGAAGAAAGTCTTCGACTACATCGCCACTGCCGAGAAGGTCGCCGCGCCGATCAACCCGCCCGATCCGGCAGCGCACGCCAAGATCCTCAGCGACGTGTACAACCCGCTGATCGATCAGCTGCTCTACGGCGAGCTGTCGCCCGAGGAGGCGGCGAAGCAGTTCCGCGAGCAGGCCACGCCAATTCTGGCGGCTCAATAAATCTACCGGCGCTTTGAAGCTTAGCCGGTACTGTACACTCCCGTTTGCGGTCGCGCCCGGCAGATCGCGGCCGCAAACACTCTCCCCCACTGGTACCGCTGGGCCGATCCCGATGACAACAGCGTGTAAGAGCTTTTGTTATCACGAGAAGGTTGGCGATGCATAGCACAATACCCCAGACCAAAACACGATCAGTCGCAGTACGGCGAACCAGCAGCCCGCGTCGACGCTACAACAATCTGATGGGCTATGTGTTTATTTCTCCCTGGCTGATCGGCTTCTTTATCTTTACTTTCTTGCCTATTATCGTTTCGTTTGGCCTGGCCTTCACCAGCTACGACATCCTGTCGTCGCCGCGCTGGATCGGGCTGGCAAACTTCCAGCAGATGTGGACCGATCGGCGCTACTGGAACGCGGTTCGTGCGACGTTTCTGTATGTGTTCACCTCGGTTCCGCTGCGCCTGATCTTCGCGCTGGCGGTGGCGATGCTCATGAACGGCGCCTACCGGCTGGTCGGTCTGTACCGCGCGGTCTACTACGTGCCGTCGCTTGTCGGCGGCAGCGTGGCGGTGGCGGTGATGTGGCGGCAGCTCTTCGGTCAGGACGGCGCGATCAACCTGGGATTGGGGCTGCTCGGCGTGGACGGGCCGAACTGGCTGGGCAATCCGCGCACGGTGCTGATCCCGATCATTATTCTGGCGGTCTGGCAGTTCGGCTCGCCGATGCTGATCTTTCTGGCCGGGCTCAAGCAGATTCCGCAGGAGCTGTACGAGGCTGCGTCGATCGACGGCGCGGACGGCTGGCGGCAGTTTCGCAACATCACGCTGCCGATGCTGAGCCCGGTGATCTTCTTCAACCTGGTGATGCAGCTGATCAGCGGTTTTCTGGTCTTCACGCAGGGCCTGATCATCGCTCCCGGCGGCGGGCCGCTCCAGCGCGCGCTCTTCTACTCGGTCTATCTCTACGAGAAAGGCTTTGCGCAATCGCAGATGGGCTATGCCTCGGCGATGGCCTGGGTGCTGCTGCTGATCATCGCGTGCTTCACGGTGCTGGTCTTCAAAACGTCGGACAACTGGGTATTCTATGACTCCAAGGAGAATGCATAATGGCTAGCCGGGCTATTCCCACGCGCTCGCGGCTGGAGAGCCAGCGCCGATTGAAAGCAGGTGCCACGCAGCTTGTGATCATCTTCCTGGGATTGTTCATGATCTACCCGCTGCTGTGGCTGCTCGCCAGCTCGTTCAAGGACATCTCGGAGATTTTCACGAACGCCGGATCGCTGATCCCTGAGCGCTTCACCGCCGAAAACTACAGCATCGGCTGGGCCGGCTTCGGCGGGATTTCCTTCGCGACATTCTTCAAGAACTCGTTCATTATCGCGATCTTCTCGACGATCGGCTCGGTGCTCTCGTCGGCGGTGGTGGCGTACGGCTTCGCGCGCATTCCCTTCGCCGGACGCGGCTTCTGGTTTGTGCTGATGCTGCTGACGCTGATGCTGCCGACGCAGGTACAGATTATTCCGCAGTATATCGTCTTCAATAAGCTGGGCTGGATCAACACCTTTTATCCGCTGATCGTGCCCAAGTTCTTCGGCCAGGCGTTCTTTATCTTTTTGATGATGCAATTCATTCGTGGCCTGCCCCAGGAGCTAGACGAGGCCGCTGAGATCGACGGCTGCGGGCGCTTCGGGATGTTCTGGCGCATTATTTTGCCGCTGATCAAGCCCGCGCTGATCACCTCGGCGATCTTTTCGTTCTACTGGACCTGGGAAGATTTCTTCGGGCCGCTGCTCTATCTGAACGAGCCGAGGCTGTTTCCGGTCTCGCTGGCGCTACGGGCCTTCTCCGATCCGGCGGCTGCGACCAACTGGGGCGCGATCTTTGCGATGTCGGCGCTGTCGCTGCTGCCGGCCTTTATTCTGTTCCTGATGTTCCAGAAATATCTGGTGCAGGGCATCAGCACGACCGGGCTCAAGGGCTAGCTTATGCCGAGGACGATCCATGCCGCTTGATCCGCAAGTTGAAACATTGCTCGGAGCGCAGGCCATGCTGGGCACTGCGCCGGTCAATACCCTTTCGGTGGCCGAGGCGCGCGCTCAGTCAAACCTGCGCGCTGCCGCCGACGCGCCGCTCGATCCGGTCGCCTCGGTGGTTGCGCGTACGATTTCTACGCCTGACGGCGAGATTCCGCTGCGGATCTACACACCCGATGGCGCGGGGCCGTTTCCGATTCTGGTCTATATCCACGGCGGCGGCTGGGTGCTCTGCTCGCTCGACACGCACGATCGCGAGTGCCGCGCGCTGTGTCGTCGGGCGCAGTATGTGGTCGTGTCGGTGGATTACCGGCTGGCGCCCGAGCACAAGTTTCCAGGGCCGGTCTACGATTGTCTGGCCGCGCTGCGCTGGGTGCTGAGCAACGCCGGTGAGCTAAACGGCGATCCTGATTGTGTGGTGCTGGGCGGCGACAGCGCGGGCGGCAATCTTACGGCAGCAGTCACGCTGCTGGCGCGGGATCAGTTCATGGGACCGCTGGCAGGCCAGCTGCTGATCTATCCCGTGACGCAGCACCCCAGCGTGGGCCTCCATTCGTACACCACCTACGCCGAGGGCTACGGCCTGACCCGCGACGAGATGATCTGGTTCTGGGATCATTATTTGCAGCGCCCCGAGCAGGCCGACGATCCGCTGGCATCGCCGCTGCAAGCCGCAGATTTGAGCGGTCTGCCGCCTGCGTTCGTGCAGCTGGCCGAGCTTGACGTGCTCCACGACGAGGGCGAGCAGTATACGCGGCGCTTACAGGCGGCGGGCGTGCCGACTGAGCTAGCCTGCTATCCCGGGATGATCCACGGCTTTGTCAACATGTCGGCAGTGCTTGACGGCGGGCAGCGCGCGCTCGACGATGCCGCAGTCTGGCTGCGCAGCATTGCAAGGAGAGTCAACGAATGACAACGAATCCTCCGATTCGATTTTCGGTGATCGGCATCAATCACGGCCACATCTACGGCCAGGTCGATCTGCTGCTGCGGGTCGGCGCGGAGCTGGTGGCGGTTTTTGCCGTCGAGCCGGATCTGCTGGCCGGCTTCACCCAGAAGTATCCACAGGCGCGCGTCGCAGGCAGCGAGGCCGAGATCCTGGAAGATCCGACGATCCAGCTGGTCGTCAGCGCGGCGATTCCCAACCAGCGCTCGCGAATCGGTGTGGCGGCGATGCGGCACGGCAAGGACTACATGAGCGACAAGCCCGGCTTCACGACGCTGGAGCAGCTGGCCGAGGCGCGGCGGGTGCAGGCCGAGACGCAGCGGATCTACTCGATCTGCTACAGCGAACGCTTCGAGAACGCAGCCACGGTCCGAGCCGGCGAGCTGGTCAAGGCCGGCGCGATCGGCCGTGTGATGCAGACGATCGGGTTGGGGCCGCATCGCGCCAATCTGCCGAGCCGCCCCGACTGGTTCTTCGACCGCGAGCAGTACGGCGGGATTATCGCCGATATTGCCTCGCATCAGGCGGATCAGTTCTTGTTCTTCACCGGCTCGACCAGTGCCGAGGTTGTCGCGTCACAGGTGGCTAACTACAACCATCCCGAATATCCTGGACTTGACGATTTCGGCGATGTGATGCTGCGCGGCAACGGCGGCACGGGCTACATTCGCGTCGATTGGTTCACGCCCGATGGCCTGCCCACCTGGGGCGATACGCGGCTGACGATCCTGGGCACCGACGGCTATATCGAGGTGCGCAAAAACGTCGACATCGCGGGACGGCCCGGCGCGAATCACCTGTTTCTGATCGATAAGCAGGCGACGCGCTACATCGATTGCAGCGATGTGACGCTGCCGTATGGCCAGCAGCTGGTCAGTGATATTATTAATCGCACGGAGACCGCGATGAGCCAGGAGCACTGTTTTCTGGCGGCAGAGCTGGTGCTGCGCGCGCAAGCACAGGCTACACGGTTAGGAACATAAAACCATGAGCAAACGACTAAAGGCGGCCGTCGTCGGCGTCGGCGTCGGGAAGCAGCATATCAGCTCGTATCAGTCGCTGCCGGAGATGTACGAAGTCGTGGCGGTCTGCGATCTCAACGCCGACAAAGCGCGCGAGGTCGCCGAGCAGATGGAAGTGCCGCGCGTCACCACGAGCCTGGACGAGCTGTGCCGCATGGACGATGTCGACGTGATCTCGATCGCGACGCCGCCGGCCGTCCACTTTGAGCAGATGCAGCAGGTGCTTGAGTCCGGCAAATACGCGATCTGCGAAAAGCCGCTGGTCGGCTCGCTCAAAGCCCTGGACGAGATCCAGCGCATCGAGGTGGCTTCGGGCAAGCGCGTGATGCCGATCTTTCAATATCGCTTCGGGCATGGGCTCCAGAAGCTAAAGTTTCTGGTCGATCAAGGATTGGCCGGCACTGCCTACGTCTCAACCGCAGAGATGGCCTGGCGACGCCGCGAACCGTATTACGCAGTTCCGTGGCGCGGCAAGTGGAAGACCGAGCTGGGCGGCACGCTGCTCAACCACGCGATCCACGTCAACGATATGCTGACCTATATTCTCGGCCCGGTCAAAAACGTGTTCGCGCGCACCGCCACCCGCATTCACCAGATCGAGGTCGAAGACTGCGCCTCGGTCTCGCTGGAGATGGCCGATGGATCGCTGGCCTCGATCACGGCTACTGTCGGCTCGACACCTGAGATCACGCGGCATCGCTTCTGCTTCCAGAACTTCACCGCCGAGAGCAACACCGATCCCTACAACAACTCCTACGATCCGTGGACCTTCTCCGGCGACACGCCCGAGCTTCAGGAGCAGATCGACGAGGCGCTGACGCGCTTTGTGCCGCTGCCGCAGCGCTTCCCGGGCCAGTTCTACCGCTTCTATCAGGCGTTGGAGAACGGCACCGAGCTGCCGGTGACGCTGGCCGATGCGCGGGCGTCGCTTGAGCTGATCACGGCGATGTACTATTCCGGCCGTGAGCATGTGCCGGTCGAGCTGCCGATCGGCAAGGAGCATCCGGCCTACGCCAGCTGGGCTCCGCAGGAAGCCTGAGATGAACCCGGATCGGCTGCTGACTCGTTCGCTGCGTAAGAATCCACGTGGTCAGGATCTGGCCGAGATTATGGCTGCGGCGCTGGCATCGGTCGATCCGGCGCAGTCGGTGCGGCGCCATCTGCGGCGAGAAGGCTCGACGGTAGTCGTCGGCGAGCAGCGCTACGAGCTGGGCGCGAATGGTCGCGTGATCGTGGTGGGCGGCGGCAAGGCGGGCGCTCCCATGGCGGAGGCTGCTCACGCCGCGCTGGGCGACGCGATCACAGCGGGCCTGGTGGTGGTGAAAGAAGGTCATCTCGGCGACTCGGGCGCGCACGTTGGATCGATCGCGCTGTGCGAGGCGAGTCATCCGGTGCCGGATCAGCGCGGCGCTGATGCGGCCGAGCAGATGATCCGGCTATTGAGCGATGTTCGCGAGCAGGATCTCGTGCTGGTCCTGGTCTCGGGCGGTGCTTCGGCCTTGATGACGCTGCCGGCGCCGGGGCTTTCGCTGGCGGATGTGCAGGGCCTGACCAATGCACTGCTGCGCTGTGGCGCGTCGATCGGCGAGATCAACACGCTGCGCAAGCACTGCTCGCGGATCTCTGGTGGCCAGCTGGCGCTGCACGCGGCGCCGGCTCAGGTTGGGGCGCTGATCGTCTCGGATGTGGTCGGCTCGCCGCTGGAGGTGATCGCGTCCGGCCCGACAGTTCCCGATCCGACGACCTACGCGGACGCCTGGGCGATCGTCGAGCGGTATCAGCTTGAGCCCGAAGTTCCACCCGCGATCGTGACGCATCTGAAGCGCGGCCTGGCGGGAGAGCTGCCCGAGACGCCCAAGGCGGATTCCGAGATCTGGCGGCGGGTGCAGAATCGGGTGATCGCCTCCAACGCGACGGCGGCGGATGCGGCCGTGACGGCAGCCCGTGAGCGAGGTTTTCACAGCCTGGTGTTGACGACGTATCTCGAAGGCGAGGCGCGCGAGGTTGGCAAAGTTGCGGCGGCGCTGGCGCGTGAGGTCGCGCTGCAAGGGAGGCCAATCGAACGTCCGGCGCTGCTCGTCGCGGGTGGCGAGACAACCGTCACGCTGCGGGGAACCGGGCTTGGCGGTCGTAACCAGGAGCTGGCGCTGGGCGCGGTCGGCGCGCTGGCTGGTCTCGACAACACACTGGTGATCGCGCTGGCCACCGATGGCGGCGACGGCCCGACCGATGCGGCGGGTGCTGTGGTGAGCGGCGCGACTCTGGTGTGCGCTCAGTCCCAGGGCCTCGATCCGGTCACGTCGCTTCAGCACAACGACGCCTACCACTTCTTCGCGTCCCTCGACGATCTGCTGCGTCCCGGCCCCACGCTCACCAACGTCAACGATCTGCTCTTCATCGCGGCTCTATAGGCTAACTCCGCAGAATCAGTTGTGATTTCGCTTGCTATCTATAGCTTTGCACACCTATTCAGGGCAATCTACGAAGCCGATTCGTGTATCTCCTAGTTGGGCGGCATCAAGGCTACCTACCTCTGTGACGATGTCTGTTGCACTAAGGTGCTACCATTGCGATACCAGCATCACAGCAGGGAGACACTCTCCCAAGGAGAACCACACGTGAAAAAGCCTGTGCTCTTTATACACGGCGCTGGAGAGGGTGCGTTCGAGGAGGATAATCTACTGGCTGCCTCGCTACAAAACGCCCTTGGTCCGGCATACGATGTGCATTATCCGAAAATGCCAGAGGAGGACAGCGCGACGTATGCGGATTGGAAGGCTCCCATTGAACGATTGTTAGCTACTCTGGACGATCAAGTTATTCTGGTGGGACATTCTGTGGGTGGTTCGGTTCTCATCAAATATCTTTCCGAGGAGCAGCTCGACACACCTGTTGCCTCATTGTTTCTGCTCGCCACTCCATACTGGGGTGCGGACGAGTTCTGGACATGGGATGAGGCGCGATTGCGCGAAGATGTTGCGGCAACGCTGGTGAACATCCCACGGATCTTTATGTACCATAGCCGTGACGACGACGTCGTACCGTTTGCGCATCTTGCGCTGTATGCAGCAAAACTGCCACAGGCAACCATCCAGACGTTCGATGGGCGTGGGCATCAATTCGGGAACGATTTGTCTGAGGTGGCTGACGATATACGGAGTGTAGCGACTATCGCAGAAGGGTAAAATCGACTTCCAAGCTGCGCAACATATGCTATTTTTGCCGAAAATGTACATAGCGTCTATCGTTATACAGATAGATGGGGCTGACGTTGCATCGTGTGGTGTACGACAAAGGGAACGCTATGTCCGACAAGTGGGAAATATGGAAAGCCCAGCTGCGCTCGATTATTCAGGCCCACTATCGCCTGAGTGTGATGAACAACGCAAAGTGGGAGGAAGTCAAAGAGGTATTGCGGACGCTTCAGCTAGTGTATCGTGTGAAACTTGTTACCGGTCCAGATATTTCGCAATGGAGCATCGCGGGCTTGTACGAGCCAGCAAACTTCATTGATTTTCATGGTCCCGTGCATGTTCTTGAGATCGAATGGCTCGAAGCGAATCCGCATCATCATGTGCCACGTCCCTACGTTGGTCCTGATCGATATATTGACTACAGCGCAGAAGTTGAACAACAATTCCGCCAGCTCGGTGTTCCATTCTCGATAGAACATGGTATGTACCGCATTTGGGGACATATTCCCCACAATGTGTATCCGAACTTTGCGGAGTAAGCCGCAAAGACGCAACTATATCAAGCGTACATACGCACTGAGCACCAATTACCCATCCCACGCCAAAGAGCGACACGATCTTACTCGTGTCGCTCTTCTTCAAACCCTCAGACATGTTCCAGATAGCGCTCGCACATCTGCGCCAGCACCGCATCGCCGTCGGCGTCCCAGATCGCCTGGTTGAAGATCTCGACCTCGATCGGCCCGCTGTAGCCGGCTAGCTCCACCGCCGCGCGCAGCCGCCGCAGCTCGATCACGCCGTCACCCATCATGCCGCGACCCAGCAGCAGATCCGGCGTCGGGACCAGCCAATCGTTGACGTGAAAGCCGAGAATGCGGCCCTGCGCACGGCTGATCTGCGTGTAGACCTCGGGGTCCCACCACACGTGGTACACATCGATCGCCACGCCGACCTGCGCATCGAACTGCTCGGCGATGTCGAGCGCCTGACCGAGCGTCACGATCACCGAGCGATCGGCGGCAAACATCGGGTGCAGCGGCTCGATAGCCAGCTTGACGCCGTGCTCGCGCGCATACGGCACTAGCTCGGCGATTCCGTCGCGAACCATCTCGCGCGCGGCCTGAAGGTTGCGATCCGGCGCGGGACCGCAGACCAGCACCAGCACATCGGTGCCCAGCTCCGCCGCCTCGTCGATCGCGCGGCGATTATCCTCGATCCGCGCCTGGCGCTCGACATTGGTCGCCGCCGGGAAAAAGCCGCCCCGGCACAGGCTCGACACTTTGAGCCCGGCATCGCGAATAATCTGCGCGCTGGCGCTGAGGCCAGTCTCGGCAACTTTGTGCCGCCACGGGCCGAACCAGGGAATGCCCGCCCGCGCGCAGCCGTCGACCGCCTGCTTTAAGCTCCAGTTTTGCGTCGTCGCCTGGTTGAGGCTCAGACGTGAAAGATCTGTGAGTGGCCGCATCAGCTCCTCCTACACAATACCCGCGACCGCCAGCACGCGGCGCATGCGCTCGGTCGCTCGCTCGGGATCGCCGAGGATGCCGGCGCGATCGGCGAGCACAAACAGCTCGGCAAGATGCACCACCGATCGTGCGCTTTCGTGGCTGGCCAGCATGCGAAAGTGACTCTGGTGGCCGTTCAGATAGGCCAGAAAAACCACGCCGGTTTTGTAGTAGTAGGTCGGAGCCTGGAAGATATGGCGTGACAGCGGCACCGTGGGCGCGAGAATCGCCTCGTAGCTGTCGAGGTTGCCAGCCTCAAGCGCCTGGAGCCCGGCCGACGCGGCGGGAGCGATCGCGTCGAAGATGCCGAGCAGCGCATGGCTGTAGCCCTGATCGTCGCCGCGAATCAGCTCGGCATAGTTGAAATCGTCGCCGGTGTACATGCGCACGCTCGCCGGTAAGCGCCGCCGCATTTCGATCTCGCGGTCTTTGTTCAGCAGCGAGATCTTGATGCCGTCGATCTTGGCCGCGTGCTGCTCGATGATCTGGAGACAGGTTTCCATCGCCGCGTCGAGATCGAGCGTGCCCCAGTAGCCGGTCAGCGCCGGATCGAACATGTCGCCGAGCCAGTGCAGGATCACCGGCTGCCTCACCTGAGACAGAATCCGGCTATACACCCGCGCGTAATCCTCCGGCCCCTGAGCGGCGACCGCCAATGCACGGCTGGCCATCAGAATGATCCGCCCGCCCGCTGCCTCGACAAAGCCGCACTGCGTCTCGTAGGCGGCCTCGACATCGGCCAGCGTGACGTTTGGTCCCGGGGCCAGGTGATCGGTTCCGGCTCCACAGGCGATCGTGCCGCCGACCGCGCGCGCCTCGGCCACCGAGCGCCGGATCAATTCCTGGGCGGTTGTCCAGCTCAGGCCCATGCCGCGCTGCGCGGTGTCCATCGCCTCGGCCACCGCCAGCCCCAGCGACCACAGATAGCGCCGGTAGGAGAGCGTCGCGTCCCAATCGACCTGTCCATTTGCGATCGGATCGACGTCCGCGCGCGGGTCGACGACGACATGCGCGGCTGAGTAGGCGATGCGGCTGGTGATCGGCTGTGTGGGCGCGCGAAATGTCGAAGGCGGGCCGGGACGATAGCTAGCGAGCGTGCCGTCAGAACGTGGCAACAGCAGTTCTTTTGACATAATGCCCTCTTAGAGTTTCAGATCCGGCACGTCCAGCCAGCGGCGCTCCTGCCAGGATCGCAGGCCAAGCTCGGCCAGCTGCACGCCCTTGGCGCCTTCCATCAGATCGTAGGGGAACGGCTCGTCACAGGCGACATGTCGCAGGAACATTTCCCACTGCACCTTGAACGCGTTATCGAAGACCTGGTTGTCGGGCACTTCCTGCCAGTTGTCCCAGAAGTTGATCGGATTGGGAATATCCGGGTTCCAAACGGCCTTAGGCGTATTGACGCGATGCTGCGTGCGGCACTCGCGCAGTCCGGCAACGGCGCTGCCCTCGGTGCCGTCCACCTGGAGGCTGAACAGCTCGTCACGGTAAACGCGCACCGCCCACGACGAGTTGATCTGCGCAATGATGCCGCCCTCAAGCTCGAACGTGCCGTAGGCGGCGTCGTCGGCGGTGGCGGTGTAGGATTTGCCCTGCTCGTCGGCGCGCTCGGGGATATGCGTTGCGCCCAGGC
>DASWTQ010000259.1:0-27906 GCA_036402055.1 Herpetosiphonaceae bacterium | reverse complement strand
GATCAGGGTGGTCATGCGCTCCAGAGCAACCTCTCCCTGCCGGTAGCGCATAGCCATGCTGCCTACAGAATTAATCAGATACGCGATACCGCCAAGATAGGTGATAAAGAGTGCGAAATCGCCGACCGTAAACGCGCCGCGCAGCATCAGCGGCCCTGCCAGCAGCATAATAATGCCGGTGCTGACATTGACCGTGTTCAGATAGGTCGAGTTCAACAGTTCGGCCAGGAGCTGATCGCGCAACGTTGCCTTACGCCGAGCCTCGTTTAAAGTCGAAAAATGCGTCACGACGTGTCGCTCGGCATGGGCGACCTTGACCGCCTGGACCGCCCCAAATATTTCGCCTAAAAAGCCGGTCACCTTGCCGACAGCTTGACGGCGCGCGCGGCGATAGGTCTTGATGCGTGAGCTGGCCAGATTGATCAGGAGCATGATGGCATGTAAGGGCAAGATCACAATGACCGTGATCCAGAGATTGATACTGGCCATGACTCCGATGGTAAAGACCAGAAAGATCAGCTTGCCGGCAACTTCGACGCTTAAATTGGTGAGCAAGGCCAGCTCGTCGGCATCATCCCGAAAGCGGCTGATCGCCTCGCCGGGCGAGCTGGGCAGCGCCTGGTGCCCGGATCGATACAACAAATCCTCGAAAACGTTTTTGCGCAGTCGAATCACGAATGTTGCGTACAAAATATATTCAACAATATTCGATACCAGATGCATGATACTGCGCAGCAACGCCACCGCGACCAGCAGCCCGACGATGATCCATACCTGCTGGAGCGAGGAGGGCGCGCCTGTGAGCGCATCGAAAAATGATTGCACGACGATGCCGCTGGCGGCGGCGACCAGGTAGAACACCAGCCACAAAAAGCCGTGAAATATATACAGCCCCGCGCGCGGGCGCGCTAGCTGAATCACAAACTGCCAGACTTTCATACAGGCGTTCTCTCCAGGCTTGTGCGGGTGATCTGGGAAAAGCGCGATCCCGGATCGTGCTGTAGGTGCTCGCGCTGCCCATACTCCTGGATCATGCCGTCATGCAAGATCATAATCTCGTCGACCTGTTCGATGGTCGCTAAACGGTGTGCAATCACGATGGCCGTACGGTGCTCCAGCAAGCGCCGGAGCGCCCGCTCGATGCGCTGCTCGGTCACCGGGTCGAGGCGTGATGAGGCTTCGTCAAGAATCACCAGGCCCGGATTCTTGAGAAACGCCCTGGTCAGCGCCAGGAGCTGCGCTTCGCCGGCCGAAAGGTCGTTGCCGGAGGCCAGGTGCGTATCCAGGCCCTGCGGCAGGGTTTGATACCAATCCCACAAGCCCAGCTCATGGAAGACCTGTAAAATCTGCTGATCCGAAAAGCTGTGATCAAAAAAGGTGAGATTATCACGTACAGTCGCATGGAAGAGCTGCACGTCTTGCGTTACCAGGCTGATACGCTGCCGCAGATCGGCCAGCGCAACGCTGTGAAGATCTTTGCCGCCCAGGCGAATACAGCCGCTATCGGGCTCATACAGTCGAAAGAGCAGCCGTGAGATTGTGGTTTTGCCGCTGCCTGTGCGGCCGAGGATGCCCAGAACGGTGCCGGGCGCCAGCTCAAACGAAACGTTCTTGATGATCGGCTCGTCGGCATGGTAGTTGAACGTTACCTGCTGAAACTCGACCGCCAGCGCGCCGTCCGGTAGCCGCTCGGTGGCGTGCTCTTGAATCGTGGAGCGCAGGTTGTAGAGCGCTTGCATACGCGTGATACTGGCGCTGGCTTTTTGGAAATCGCCGACCTGCTCCATAATCTGGGTCATCGGCCGCTCCAGCATTTCGCTGTAGCTATACAGCAGAACCACTGTGCCGATCGTGATCTGCTGCCGGAACAGCAAGTAGGCACCCAGGGCCAGGCTCGCGATCTTGACGAGGAAGAACAGCGTCGACACCATGTCCAGCGTCAGGCCGAACAGGAACTGGCCTTTGATATAGCTGTGGTAAAACGTTCGCGCCAGCTGCACGAAGCGCTGGATAACGTAGCCTTGCGCGCCGCTGGATCGAATATCGCGCAGCCCGACGAGCCGCTCTTCCACGAATCCATAGATTTCGGCGGTTGCTTGTCGCTCGGCTACGATCGCTTCCTGGGTGAGCCGCTGCATGAAGGAGACGACCAGGAACGTCAGCACAATAAACCCGCCGAGCAGCACGCCGACCTGCCATAGCTCACGCGACACCACGACGATCAGGCCAACCAGTAGCAGCACGCTGCCGCCCAGCTGGATCACAAACTGCGAAAAAAAGTTGGCCAGCGCAGCAGTGTCGCCGTCGATGCGCTCGATCAGCTCGCCGGGAGTGTAGCGTGTGTGGAACGTCATATCGAGCTGGAGACAGTGCAGCGTGAGATCCGCGCGCAGCAGGTTGGTCGCAGTCAGTCCCACATCTTCGCTCAAATATTTGACGGCCACCGTGAATGCCTGATTGATCAGGGCAACACCGATAAACAAGATCGCCAGCGTCGAGAGCGTCTGCGCTGTGCCGCTCGTGCGCGTAGCATCGATGAAGCGGCGTAAAATCTGCGGATTGACCAGCTCCAGTCCAATGCTGAGGAGCAGCAAGACGGCCAGCAATGCAGCTTTCGGCCACTGCGGTCGCAGGTAGCGCACAAGTAAGTTCCACAGGCTCATCGGCGATCGATCGCTCATGCTATGCCTTTCAAAAGATCAGTTGGAGTCAGCGCGACCGTAGCTCAGATGATGTGCTTGTCATACGATCGCTGCTGGGCCACGGTGCGAAACCCGAGCGCCTGATACAATCCCAGCGCGGCTGTGTTCCAGTTGCCGACGCTGAGCGTCGCGGTATCCATGCCCCGCGCTTTAAGCGCACGCAGCCCGGCCAGCACCATGGCTCGCCCCAGACCTTGCCCGCGAAACTCAGGGCGCGTCCCCACAATGCCGACCTCGCCCTCCTGCCGACCGGTTTGCGCATTCAGAACATCGTCGATCGAGCAAACACAAAAGGCGGCGAGCGTGCCGTCGGGACTGATCGCGACGAGATCCAGATCTGGCCGGTAGCGTGGATTGTCGAGGATCGACGAGCGTAGCTCGTCGGTCATCTTTTGCGTGCCGTAGGCTGCCTGATGCGCTGCAACATACGCCGCGATTTCGCTTGTTCCCCGCAGCGGGCGCAGCGTCCAGCCGGCGGGTAGTGCAGGCTCAGGGATGGAATCGTCAAGCGTTCGATGCATAGTCAGAACGACATCCGCGCTCGGCACAAAGCCATGCCGCGTAAGAAAGGCTGTTTTTGCCGTGTCTTCGTCGCAGGCGTGCGCACCCAGGGCCAGCTCCTGCTGATCCTGAGCCACCGTGTGCACGCGCGCTATCGCCCAGTCCATCAGCTCATCTTCGATCGCCGTCGTGAGCACACCGGGCTGGAAATGGTGATGCAGATTGAGGTATGCGCTGACCACGGCAAAGCCGACGATGTCGCCCTCGGCGTTGCGCCAGACAACGGTGTTGTCGGCGTTGGGGATAAGCGTTTCGGTGAGATCGTCGGCAGTCGGATAGCTGTCGAACTGGCTGGGGAAGGTCCGCAGCAAGGATTGCATGGCGAGCAAGTCCGATCGATCCCGAAACGCGTGCATGGTAAGAGTCATCGAAAACTTCTTCTCCCAGGTAAGGCGACGCTAGCGCCGATCGTTCGTCGCGGCTCGAATGTCCTGTAAGCTTGCTTGTAGCTGCCGGGCAAGCTCCTCCACATATGGCTCTTGCACCATCGTCTCGTGCGTGCCGGCGATGGTGTGGATGTCGACGCCGTCAGCGGCAAACGCGCCCCAGCCGCCGTCAAGCGGCAGCGCTGCTGTATCCTCAGCCTGTTCGCCGGCCCGGAATAACGTGATTCGGCCAGCATACTCCTGTGGGCGGTAGGCTTCCCAGGCGGCGATGTTGGCGGTGTACACCCGCAGCAGGGCCTGCGCGTGTGCCAGCCCAAAGTCCGGCGGGATTTTACCTGCGGCTCTGGCCCGATCGACGAGATAGGCCAGCTGATCATCAGGCGTGAGCGCGCGCAGATCTTCCAGCGACACATCCAGATCCGGATCGAGCAAGGCCATCAGGCGCAGAGTATCGTCGATTGGCTCGTCGGGGGATGGCTGCGGCGCGGGAGCCTGTGCATCCAGGATCGCCAGCAGCGCAATCTCCTGGCCCTGCCGCCGCAGCTGCTGCGCGATCTCAAACGCAATAACGCCGCCCAGCGACCAGCCGCCGAGTAGATACGGCCCTGTCGGCTGGATCTGTTGCAGGGCCTCGATGTATTCCGCTGCCATCGCCTCGATGCTGGTATGCGGAGCTGCGTCGCCTTCCAGTCCGGCCGACTGAAACGCATAGCAGGGCTGATCCGGCCCGAGCCGGCGGGCAAGATCCGCGTAGCAGAGTACCGTTCCACCCAGGGGATGAACCAGGAAGAGCGGTGGGCGCGCTCCCGAAGATTGGAGAGCAACCAGCGTTGAGGCCGGCTGCGGTGCCGCCTGGTCGTCAAGCAGCCGCGCCATCTGCTCAACTGTGGCATGGCTGAGCAAGGCGGCTATCGAGAGCCTGGTGCCAAAGCGCTGCTCGATCCGGGTCAGCAGTCGCACAGCGCCGATCGAATGGCCGCCCAGCTCGAAGAAATGATTCTGGACGCCGATCGGCCGGACATCCAGGATCTCTTCCCACAGCTGCGCGAGCTGGTGCTCACGGATGGTGCGCGGCAGCACCATCTGTGCCGGTGTGTAATCGGGAGCGGGCAGCGCGCGCCGATCGAGCTTGCCATTGGGCGTCAGCGGCAGCGCGTCGAGCTTCACAAACGCCGACGGCATCATGTAGTGCGGCAGCTTGGTCTCCAGAAAACGACGAAGGTCTTGCGGAGAACCGAGAACTGAGAACAAAGAACAATCTTCTGTTGAGTCCCTGTTCTCGGTTCTTTGTTCTTTGTTCTGGACAATATACGCCACCAGCCGCTGCTCACCGCTGTGATCCGGCCGCGCGACGACAGCCGCAGCGCTGATGTCGGGATGCTGCATCAACACCGTTTCGATCTCGCCCAGCTCGATACGGAAGCCACGCACTTTCAGCTGGTGATCGCTGCGGCCCAGGTATTGGAGGCTGCCGTCAGGGTTGAAGCGTGCCAGGTCGCCGGTCTTGTAGAGCCGCGCGCCGGGCTGCGCGCCTTCAGCGCTGGATGCGAAGGGATGCGGAATAAACGATTGAGCGGTCAGCGCGGGACGGTTGAGATAGCCCCAGGCCAGGCCATCGCCGCCGATGTACAATGCGCCGGGCGTGCCGATCGGAACCGGCTGGAGCTGGTCGTCGAGGACATATGCCTGCGTATTCGCGAGCGGACGGCCGATCGCTACCTGGCGTGGGCTGTGGCGAATCTCGGCGATCATCGACCAGATCGTGGTTTCGGTGGGGCCGTACACATTCCAGAGCCGATCGACTCGCGCTGTGAGCTGTGCCGCAAGCTGTGGCGCGAGCGCTTCGCCGCCGCATAAAGCGCGCAGGCCGTGGCTGCCCTGCCAGCCGCCCTCGACCAGCAGCCGCCAGGTCGCAGGTGTTGCCTGCATCACGCTGACATGCCAGCGCTCAAGATCGGCCAGAATCCGCGCGCTGTCGTTGGCCGCGCTCTGATCGGCCAGCACCAGCCGCGCGCCGACCAGCAAGGGCAGGAATATTTCGAGCACCGCGATGTCGAAGGAGAGCGTTGTAATCGCCAGGAGCGTATCCTCAGGGCTGAATTCGAGCTGGGCGCGCATTGACCACAGCAGGTTGACGACAGCTTGATGCGGGATTTGTACGCCTTTCGGAGTGCCGGTCGAGCCCGAGGTATAGATGGTATACATCAAATCCTGCGGGGTGCTGCCGGCTTCGATCGCAGGCACGGCCGGCAGCTCCGGCGCGGGCTCGTCGAGATACACGACGTGACCGGAAAACTCCGGCAGGCGGTTGATCAATGAGGTCTCGGTAAGCACCACGGCGGGCCGGCTATCGCCAAGCATCCAGGCCAGGCGATCATGCGGATAGGCCGGATCGAGTGGAATATAGGCCGCGCCGGCTTTGAGCACGCCCAGCAAGGCCACAACCAGCAGCGGCGATCGCTCAAGGTAGATCGCGATCGATAAGCCGGGTGCGGCGCCAAGTTGCCGGATCTGCCACGCGACCCGGTCGGCTTGCATATTCAGCTCGCCATACGTGATTTGCCGCTCTTCCCAGATCAGCGCGATGCGCTCAGGATCGCGCTGTACCTGTGCCGCGAACAGATCATGCACGCAGCTCTGCGGATAATCAGCGCGCGTTTGGTTCCAGGCTGCCAGCTGCTGCTGCTCGGCGGCAGAAAGCAGCGTGTGAGCCGTGTGACGACTCGTGGCTGCGTGAGCAAGAGCAGTCAGCGCCTGGACGTAGTAGCGCCCAATGGTCTCGATCTGCTCTGTGCCCAGGGCCTGCCGGTCGTACGCCAGACTCAGCTGCACCTCCGCGCCGTCTACGCTCAGGCTGAAGTCCGCCAGCAGCGTGAAGTTGGTCTCCTCGACAAATGTGCCATCCACGATTTCCAGGCCGTCGAACGCCGACAAGCTGTGATACACGTGAAAATGAACAAAGTTAAACGCGGTCTCGAACAAGGGCTGCCCACCGGCGATGCGTTGGACCTCGGCCAGCGGATACTCGCGGAACGGCAAGATCTCGCGCTCGGCGGCGAATGCTGCCTGCACCAGCTCAGCCCAGGTTTCGTCGCGCAGGGTGAGACGCAGCGGCAGCGTGTTCAGGAACAAGCCCAGCACCTGCTCGCCGCCCTGGACCTCGGGCCGGGCGTTGGTGACGAGACCGGTAACGATGTCGAGCTGTCCGCCCAGCACCGACATGACCTTGAGATGCGCGGCGAGCAGCACGCTCTTGAGCGGCACGCCCAGTGATCGCGCCATCTGCTGCAAATCCGCCGTCAGCCTGGCCGGAATCGCAACCGGCTGATGCTGGACTGCCGGAAGATCGCTGGCTGTAGGCATGTCCAGGCGTGGCACCGTGAGCAGCGTACTATCGCTCAGCTTACGTGACCAGAAGTCACGTGCGGCCCTTGAGCTAAGCGCGCGTCGCTCGGCAGCTACAAAATCGCGGAATAGCGCAGCGGGCGGGAGATCAGGCAGGGCTGGAGCGCCGGTCATCTGCGTGAAGTATGACGTGAAGAGTTCGCTCAGCAGCGAGGCGACGCTCCAGCCGTCGAGGATCGCGTGGTGCTCCGTCCAGGTGAACTGGAACGTGTCGTCGCTCCGGCGATGGACGTGGAAGCGTAGCAGCGGCGCACGATCCAGATCGAATTTGTGGTGTTTCTCATGCTCCGTGAGCTGTGTCAGGTGCGCTTCCTGCTCGACCGGCGACAGGTGACGGAGATCGTCGACGGGACAGGGGAGCACAGCTGTCCGGTGCACCAGCTGGAGCGGCTCGCCGAAATCGGTGAGATTGAACGATGTGCGCAGCATCGAATGGCGGGCGACCAGCCGCGCCAGCACTGTATGCAGAACATCGGCGTCGAAGTGCACGCGCAGGTGCAGGCTGCTCACATTGTGGTAAAAGGCGCTGTCGGGACTGTAGGCGCTGTGGAAGAGCATGCCGCCCTGCAAGCGGGACAGCGGATATGCGTCTTCGATGTCGCTCGGCAGCCGCCGACGGTCCTCGTCGCTGAGCATCTCGAACGGCTGGACAAGCGGCACCGCAGCGGGAACGCCCGAGGCGCCCGCGACCCGTGCCAGCGCCTGCACCGTTGGATGCTGGAACAGCTCCGGCAATGAGAAATGCAGGCCCTGCTCCTGCGCCAGCGCTCGCACCTGAATACTGCGGATCGAGTCGCCGCCCAGGTTGAAGAAGTTATCGTAGATCCCGATCTGCTCAATGCCCAGCACCTGCGACCAGATCGCGACCAGCGTTTGCTCAGCCGGCGTTTGCGGCGCAACATACGTCGATTCCAGCTCAGGTCGAGTCATGTCGGGCCTGGGCAATCTGGCGCGATCCACTTTGCCGTTCACAGTCAGCGGCAGCTGCTCCAGCTGCACAAATGCGCTGGGCAGCATGTACTCCGGCAGGTGCTGCTGGAGGAAGGCGCGCAGAGTAGAACCAAGAACTAAGAACCTAGAACCGTCCGACTCATTCTCTTGGTTCTTGATTCCAGGTTCTTGGTTCTTCCCAACCACGTACGCCACCAGCTGCCGATCGCCCGGCAGGTCTTCGCGGACGATCACACAGCTCGATCGCACCGCCGGGTGTTGTGCCAGCAGCGCTTCGATCTCACCCAGCTCGATGCGAAAGCCGCGAATCTTGACTTGCTGGTCGATCCGGCCCAGATATTCAAGCTCTCCATCGGCTCGGGTCCGCGCCAGATCCCCGCTGCGGTACAGGCGTGCACCCGGAGTCTGGCTGAACGGATCGGGCAGGAAGCGCTCGGTGGTCAGCGCGGGATGGTTGAGGTAGCCCCGTGCCAGACCAGCGCCGCCGACGAATAGCTCGCCCGGCGCTCCTTGCGGCACCGGCTGAAGGTACGCGTCGAGCACATACACCTGTAGATCGGGAATCGCCCCGCCGATCACACTCGCCGGCAGCGTGCTATCGCCGGATGCGAGCGGGCGATAGGTCACGTGCACGGTCGTCTCGGTAATGCCGTACATATTGACCAGACGCGGCGATTGATCGCCGTAGTGCGCCCACCATGGTTGGAGACCGGGCACGTCTAGGGCCTCGCCGCCAAAAATAACCAGCCGCAGGGCCAGCTTTTCCCCCTCGGACGGCCGCGTCGCGATCGGCATCAGCTGCCGAAACGCCGACGGCGTCTGGTTGAGCACTGTTACTCCGGTGTCGCGCAGCAGCGCGTAGAAGGCATCCGGCGTGCGGCTGACCAGATAGGGCACGATCACCAGCCGACCGCCATACAACAGCGCGCCCCACAGCTCCCAGACTGAAAAATCAAAGGCCGCCGAGTGGAAGAGCGTCCATACATCTCGATCGTCGAAGCCAAACCACGGCTGAGTGGCGGCAAATAATCGCGTGACGTTAGCGTGCGTGACGACTGTGCCCTTGGGCTTGCCGGTGGAGCCGGAGGTGTAGATTACATACGCGGCATTGTCGGGATGGCTCTCGCTCAGCCCTGGCGTCTCCGGTGCCGCCGCGATCAGGTCAGCATCCCGCTCCAGGCAGATCGTGCGCGCGCTCAGCTCAGGCAGGTCGTCGGCCAGTGCGGCTTCGGCGATCAGAACACGAACCTGCGCATCCTCCAGCGTAAACGCGATCCGCTCAGCCGGATGGGCCGGATCGAGTGGGACGTACGCGCCGCCCGCTTTGAGAATACCTAGCACCGCGATCACCAATTCCAGCGATCGCTGGAGATACACGCCGACCAATGTTTCTTGTCCCACGCCGAGCGCGCGCAGATAGTTGGCCAGCTGCTCGGCGCGGCGATCAAGCTCGGCGTAGGTGAGCTGCTGGTCTTCAAACTGCACCGCTACCGCCTCCGGCCTGCGTTTGGCCTCCACTGCAAATAGATTGTGCAGGCAGCTGAGCGCCGGCATCTCCCCGATTCTGTCATAGCGCTGCGCCAGCACCGCCGGCTGATCGGCAGCCGAGAAGAGCGACAGCATCGTGATCGGCCGATTGGGTGTAGCACAGATGCTTTCCAGCAGCGTCAGGAATCGCTGCGCCATGTGCCGAATCGTGGCTGCTGCAAACAGATCGGTGTTGTAGTTCAGCACAGCCTGGAGGCCCTGGTCTGTCTCCGTCACCAGCAGCAGCAGATCGACCTGCGCGGTTTCGGTCGCGATGTCCAGCGCTGTGATCTCCAGCTCAGGAATCTCAGCCGACGGCAGGGGCGCGTTCTGCAAGGTGAACATGACCTGGAACAGCGGCAGATGGCTCATGTCACGCGTGGGCTGGAGCGCCTCGACGAGCTGCTCAAACGGCAGATCCTGATGCGCATAGGCATCGAGACAGGTTTCGCGCACACGCTCCAGCAGCCACGCGAAGCTCGGCTCGCCGCGCATATCGATCCGCAGCGCCAGCGTGTTGACGAAAAAGCCGATCAGGTTTTCGGTCTCAGCCTGATGCCGATTCGCGATCGGCGAGCCGATGACAATGTCATCTTGCCGGCTATAGCGCGCCAGCAGCGTGGCAAAAGCCGCCAGCAGCATCATAAACAGCGTGGCGTTTGCCTGACGGCTCAACGACTGGAGGCCGCCGGCTACCTCAGGCCCGACGAAAAACGCGTGGCTGGCTCCGGCATAGGTTTGTACAGCCGGCCGTGGGCGATCGATCGGCAGTGCGAGCAGCGGCGGTATCCCAGCCAGCTTTTCACTCCAGTAGTCCAGCAGCCGCTCGCGTACGGTGCCGGAAATCCACGCCCGCTGCCAGACAGCAAAGTCGGCGTATTGGATCGGCAGCGGCGGTAGCGGTGATTGCTGGCCCTGTGAGAAGGCGTGGTACAGCGTGGTTAGCTCGTACAGCAGCACGCCCATCGACCAGCCGTCGGCGATGATATGATGCATGACCAGGATCAGGATATGCTCGTGAGCCGTTAGCCGTAAAAGCATCACCCGTAGCAGCGGCCCGCGCTGGAGATCAAACGGTCGCCGGGCCTCGATGACGGCTCGTCGCCGCACTTCGGCGTCCTGCGCGGCTGGATGCAGATCGATCACGGGTAATGTCACCGCCGCCGGCTGGATCATCTGCGCTGCCTGGCCGTCGATCATAGCGAACGTGGTTCGTAATGCCTCGTGACGCTCAACGGTTGCGCTCAGACTACGCTCAAGCAGCGCGATGTCCAGCGGTCCGCGCAGCCGGACAACCGACGAAATATTGTAGGCCGTGTTACCTGGCGTGAGCTGATCCAGAAACCACAGCCGCTGCTGCGCAAACGAGAGCGGTAGATCGCCTGTGCGCTCGATCGGCTGAATGCCGGGCGCGATCAATCCTTGCTCGGCTCTAGCTGCCTGGTCGATCGCCTCGGCTAAGCCGGCGACGGTCGGTCGTTCAAAGAGCAGCCGCAGCGGCAGCTCTAGCCGAAAGGCGGCGCGAATCCGCGACACAACCTGTGTGGCCAGCAGCGAGTGACCGCCCAGTTCGAAGAAGTTCGCGTCTCGGCTGATCCGGTCGCCGCCAAGCAGCTGGCTCCAGATACCGGCGACGACGCTCTCGGTTGTGGTGCGCGGCGCGACAAACGTCGTGTCAGATACAAAGGCCGAAGGATCGGGCGCGGGCAGCGCTTTGCGATCGATTTTGCCGTTGGCGCTGAGCGGTAGTGCCGGCAAGATCATAAAGATCGCGGGGACCATATGCTCCGGCAAGCGTTGCGCAAGGAACTCGCGGAGGTCGGAAGGATTCAGGCCCTCGGTCGTGGATAGGCCCTCATGTGTGGCCCTCACCCCCGGCCCCTGCCCCACTCCTCGGCGGGCCTCCGCCTCGTCGGCGGTAGGAGAGGGGAGAGATTTGGTACTTTGTTCTCTTGTTTCTTTGTTCTTTTGTTCCCCGACGACATAGGCGACCAGCCGCTTCGTTCCCGCTCCATCCTCGCGGACGATCACGATTTGCTGGCGAACGGCCCGATGCTCGCCCAGCGCGGCCTCGATCTCGCCCAGCTCGATGCGGAAGCCGCGCAGCTTCACCTGATGGTCGATCCGATTCAAGAAGATGATGCTGCCGTCAGACCTGTAGCGGACGAGATCGCCTGTGCGATACAGTCGCGCGCCGACCACATGCGAGAATGAATCGGGTACAAAGACATCGGCTGTCCGGCGCGGATTATTGAGGTAGCCGCGTCCCACGCCGATGCCGCCCACATACAGCTCGCCGGCCACGCCGATCGGCACCGGCTGTAGCCGTGTGTCGAGCACATACAGGCGCGTATTGGCAATCGGGCGACCAATCGGGATCGCGATCTCGTCCGGCCCGGCGCCGTCGGCGATGAGATGATGGGTGACATCGTCGGAGCACTCGGTCGGGCCGTAGGCGTTGAGTAGCGGGATCTGCGGATAGGCCGCGTGCCAGCGGCGGCATAGATCCGGCGGCAAGGTTTCGCCGTTCGAGATCATCCAGCGCAATGTGGGCAGCCGCACATCGAGATCGGCGGCGGCATCCAGCAGCGCGTGCAGCAGCGAGGGAACGGTTTCAATAACGGTGATTGCCTGCCCGTTGATCTCCGCCAGCAGCGCGACCGGATCGCGGGCTGTGTCGTCGTCGACAATGTGTGTACGCCCGCCAACCAGCAGCGCCACGAGCGACTGCCACACCGAAACGTCGACACATTGGGAGGAGTTCTGGCCAACGGTGTCGCCGGCGCTGAGCTGCAAGTCCTGGACTTTGGCAAACAGATGATTCAACATGCCTCGATGTTCGAGCATGGCTCCTTTTGGAACACCTGTCGAGCCGGAGGTGTAGATCACATACGCCAGATTGCCAGGACCTGCGCGCATGGGCAGATTCGTGTCGTCGCCATCCTCAGCCAGGAGATCTTCCAGGCAGAGCAGAGCAGGCGTGCTGCTGGACGTGAGATCTGCGACTATCTGGGATGCCTGCGCCATGCGTGGAGCGTCGGCCAGCACCAGCGGCGCGCGACTCTCGGCCAGCACCTGTTGCAACCGCGCCGGCGGGTGATACGGATCGAGCGGAACGTACGCGCCGCCCGCCTTGAAAACGGCCAGGATCGCGGTCAGCAGCGTGACGCCGCGCTCAGCCAGTAGCGCCACGATGACCTCAGGACCAACGCCCTGTGCCACGAGCTGCCGGGCCAGCCGATTAGCCCGGCGGTTCAACTCGCCGTAGGTCAGCTGCACCTGCTCACGGGTACCCGCCCGGAACGTGAGCGCTCCTGCATCCGGGGTCGCTTGAGCCTGCGCCTCAAAGATCTGTGGAAAGCATAGATCGCGCGGAAAATCGGCCTGGGTGGTGTTACACTCCTCCAAAAGATACCGGCGCTCGGCGTGGCTCAGCAGCGCGACATCCAGCATCGATTGCGCCGCGTCGGTTACGATCGCCATGAGGATGGTCTCGAAGTGCGCAGCCATACGCGCGATTGTCGCGGCCTCGAACAGATCGGTGCTGTAGGTGATCGTTCCCTGGAGACCGTCGGGGCCGTCCTCCATGTCGAGGTTGAGATCAAAGATCGCGCCGCCGGTGCTGGCCGGGAGGAGGTCCAGGGTGAGCCCCGGCAGCGTAAGCTGCTGGTCGCCGCTGGTCGTCGTATCGAGCGAGAACATGACCTGAAACAGCGGGTTGTGGCTCAGATTCCGCTCGATCTGAAGCACTTCGACCAGCTTTTCAAAGGGCAGATCTTGATGGGTAGTAGCGCCCAGCACGACCTCATGAGTACGCGCGAGCGCCTGCTGAAGGGTTGGCCGGTCCTCCAGGTTAATGCGCAGCGCCAGGGTATTCGCGAAGAATCCGATCAATCCCTCAAGCTCGACCCGATTGCGGCTGGCGGTATCCGAGCCAAGCACAAAGTCATACTGGCCGCTGTAGCGGGCGAGCAGCACCGCGAACGCCGTGAGCAAGGTCACGAAGGGCGTCACACCATGCTTGCGGCTGCTTTCCCCGATCGCCCTGGAGAGCGCCGGCGACAGCTTGACGGGGTAGCTCGCGCCGCGATAGCTCTGCACAGCGCGCCGGGGCCGGTCGGTGGGCAGCTCCAGGAGCTGAGGCGCATCCGCAAGCTGGCCCGTCCAATAGTCGAGCAGCCGATCCATGACGCTGCCCTGAAGCCAGCTACGCTGCCAGACCGCGTAGTCGGCGTACTGGATCGGTAGCGGCGGCAGGATCGTCGTGTCGGTGCGCGGGTAAGCTTGATACAACGTCGCAAACTCGCGAATCAGCACGCGGCCCAGCGACCACGCATCAGTCACGATGTGGTGCACGTTCAGCAGCAGCACATGCTGATCCGGCTGCAACCTGAGCAGCTTGAGCCGCACGAGCGGACCCTGCGCCAGATTGAAGGGTTGGCGTGCCTCGGCAACCGCCAGCCGCGCGACTTCCGCCTCCTGCTCCGCTCCGGCCAGCCTGCTGTTCTCCGAGGCCAGATCCACAACCGGCACATCGATCGGCTGGGCGGGATGAACCAGCTGGACCGGCTGCCCGTCGAGGATCGGAAACGTCGTGCGCAGCACCTCGTGACGCTGGAGAATCGTATTGAAACTATGCGTGAGCGCCGCCAGATCGAGCACGCCACGCAAGCGCACCGCCAGCGGAAGGTTGTAAAACGGATTGTTCGGCTCCAGCTGATCCAGAAACCACAGCCGCTGCTGCGCAAACGAGAGCGGCGCGGGCTCGTCCGAGCCACGCACGGGGATGCTTTGCGGGCTAGCGGCAGTGCCCTTCTCTTTCATCCGCGCGATCAAGGCTGCCAGCTTATCCGGGGGCAGCGCCGCAATCCGGTTCGCAAAGTCGCTCATGCCTGGCTATACTCCTTCGTCGGTGGCGATCTCTTCCAGCTCTGCCAGCAGGAGCGCAAGCTCATCCTGGTCGATCAGCTCGGCTTGTTTCTGCGCAATCTCGACCACCAGCCCGGCCACGGTCGGCGTTTCAAACATGAATCGCAGCGGGATCTCTACCTGAAACAGCGTACGAATGCGCGACATGACCTGGACCACCAGCAGGGAATGACCGCCCAGGTCGAAAAAGTTGTCGTGGATGCCGACACGCTCAACGCCGAGGACGTCGCTCCAGATCGCCGCGACATCACGCTCGACCGGCGTGGCAGGCGCGACAAACTCGGATGCCAGATCCGGCCGTGTGTGATCGGGGTCGGGCAGTGCGCGCCGGTCGACTTTGCCGTTCGGCGTGAGCGGCAGCGCGTCCAGCACCATGATGTGCGTCGGTATCATGTAGGCGGGCAGGCCCGCGCCGAGCCACTGGCGCAGCGTCGAGGAGAGGCCCTCACCCCCTTTGTCCCCCTGCCCCGAACCTCGGCGGGCCTCCGCCTCCACCCAGAGGGTACCCGCCGCAGGCGAGGGGGAAAGAACGTCCTCGCTTAGTTCTTGGTTCTTGGTTCTTGGTTCTTGGTTCTTGGTGCCCTCTGGGCGTTGTTCCTTTGTTCTTTGTTCTACGTACGCCACCAGCATCGGCTCGCCGGACGCCATTTCGCGCGCCGTTACGACTACGGCATCCACAGCGGGATGTTGCGCAAGCGTGGCCTCGATCTCACCCAGCTCAATCCGGTAGCCGCGCAGCTTGACCTGATGATCGAGCCGGCCGAGAAACTCGATCTGTCCGTCGGGCAGGTAGCGCGCCAGATCGCCGGTGCGATACAGTCGCGCGCCGGGACCCTGAGCGAATGGATCAGGGATGAAGCGCTCGGCGGTCAGATCCGGCCGGCCCAAATAGCCGCGCACCACGCCCGCGCCGCCGATGTACAGCTCGCCCGGCACGCCCACGGGCACGTGTTGAAGATAGCGATCCAGTAGATAGATGTGGGTGTTGGCGATCGGACGACCAATCGGCACTACTCCCTCGACGCTGCTCAGCGGGCAGGCAGCCGACCAGACCGTCGTTTCGGTTGGGCCGTACATGTTGTAAAGCCGGGCATTCGTGGCCACCCGCAGCTGCTCGACCAGCGCCGCCGGCAGCGCTTCGCCGCCGAGGAGCAGGTGCTTAACTCCGCTCAGCGCCTGTGCCGTCTCGGCGTCGGTCAGCAGCATCCTGGCCAGCGCGGGCGTACATTGGAGATGCGATACCTGATGCCGTCGTAGCTGCGCCGCCAGGCTGTAGGCTGTTGATTGCGGCGCGGCTGCCGCGCCGGAGCCGCGCATATCTTCGGCTTGCAGCACCACCTTGAAGCCACGTACCAGCGTCCAGAAAAGCTCCAGCACCGCGATGTCGAACGAGATGCCGGTGACGGCGAGCCATACTCCCGGCGGATCGGGCTGGACGATCGCATCGATGCCGGTGAACAGGTTGATCACCTGGCGATGGCTGACCATCACACCTTTGGGCCGGCCTGTCGAGCCGGACGTGTAGATCACATACGCCAGGTTGTCGGGGCTGATCCGGCGGTGCGGCTGTTTCACGGAATAGCGCGGGAGCGTTGCCCCGAGCTGATCGAGGGCGATAGTTTGTGTGTGGGAGCCCAGCGATCCTGCCGGCAGGTGCTGCTGGCCAAGCACCACGCGCGCCTGTGAATCTTCCAGCATGTGGTTGAGGCGCTCGGCGGGATAGGCGGGATCGAGCGGAACGTACGCGCCGCCGGCTTTGAGAATGCCCAGCAGCGCGATCACCAGGTCGAGCGAGCGCTCAAGGCACACGCCGACCACGACATCCGGGCCGACGCCAAGCGTTTGCAGATGACGCGCCAGTTGATTGGCGTGCTGGTCAAGCTCCCCGTACGTGAGCTGCTGATCTTGCCAGATCACTGCCGGAGCATGGGGCGTGCGCGCAGCCTGTGCCGCGAATAGATCCGGTATCGATACATCCTGGGGCAGGGCAGCCGCCGTCGCGTTCCAGCGCGCAAACTGCTGGTGTTCCTCCTCGTTCAGCAGCGGCAGATCCGACAATCGCCTGCCGGGATCGGCGACCACCGCTTCCAGCAGCACACGGAAATGTTCCAGCATGCGCGCGATCGTGGAGCTGTCAAACAGATCGACCTGGTACTCGGCGAGCGCCTGGAGTCCGGTTTCGGCCTCCACCATCGACAGGGTGAGATCGAAGCGCGCGGTCTCATGCTCCACGGCGATCGGCTCGAATGTAACGCCGGGCAGCTGGATCGCCTCTGCCGGCGCGTTTTGCAGCACAAACATGACCTGGAACAGCGGCGAGCGGCTGAGATCGCGCTCGGGCTGGAGCGCCTCCACCACCTGCTCAAACGGCAGATCTCCATGCGCGTAGGCGCTCAAACACACATCTCGCACTCGCCGTAGCAAGATCTCAAACGTTGGATTCGCTCCGAGATCCGTTCGCAGCACCAGCATGTTGATGAAGCAGCCGATCAACTGCTCGATCGTGCTGTGGGAGCGACCGGCGATTGGCGTGCCAACTACAATATCGTTCTGGCCGCTGTAGCGGTGGAGCAAGGTTTGAAATGCCGCCAGCAGCGTCATAAACAGCGTGGTTCCGTGGCGCTGGCTCAGATCCTTGAGCGAGCCGGTGAGCGCCGCAGAAAGCGACAGTGTTTGGCGCGCGCCGCTCATGCTCTGTGTATGGGTGCGCGGACGATCGGTTGGCAGCTGGAGCGTGGCAAGATCGGCAAGCTGGTTTTGCCAGTAGCGCAGCAGCGTGTCGAGGCGCGCGCCGGCCAGCGATTGGCGCTGCCAGAGCGCATAATCGGCGTATTGGAGCGGCAGGGGTGCGAGCGGCGCCGGCTGCTCTGCGGTGAACGCGCTGTAGAGCGCTGCGGCCTCGCGCACCAGCACCGCCAGCGACCAATCGTCGCTAACGATGTGGTGCATGGTAAACAGGCCGACGTACTCGTCGTCGGAGAAGCGTAGCAGGTTGCAGCGCAGCAGCGGGCCGCGCTGGAGATCGAACGGCTGCTGCGCAACGTCTCGTCCCAGCCGCCGGGCGGTCGCGTCGCGCTCCGCAGCCGGCAGCACGCTCAGGTCGATCACGTGCAGCGTTACTTGAACCTCGGAGCGGATCTCCTGCAGCGGCTGTCCGTCCAGCATCACAAACACGGTCCGCAAGATCTCGTGGCGCTCGACGATCGCACGCACGCTCTTTTCCAGCGCCGCGACGTCGAGACGTCCACGCAGGCGGGTCGCGATATGCAGATTGTAGAATGGATTACCCGGCACCAGCTGATCGAGAAACCAGAGCCGCTGCTGCGCGTAGGACAACGGCACGTGCTGGTCATGGGTTGTCCGTGGCATGATCGGAGCAGTAGCCTGCTGGCGTGGCATCGTCTGCAAGAACGTGATGATCTCGGCCTTCTGAGCGATCAGCTCGGCGCGCAGCTCCGGCGTCAGTGCGTTGGGCGGCGCGCTATAGCGCAGCTGGCCCTGATCGACCCAGACTCGGATCTCCTGTTTGCGGAGCCGCGAGAGTAATGCGACGACCGTCATAGAATCCCCTCTTCACGATCCGGCACCGCCGCGTATGATTGGTCCGGGGTATCTTCATGCAGCCAGCGAAGTGTTTCCAGGTAATCGGCAAGCTCGGCTATGGTCGTGGCTTCGAACAAGCTTCGCAGCGGCAGATCCAGCTGGAATGTTTCGCGCATACGCACGATGACTTGCGTCGCCAGCAGGGAGTGGCCGCCGATCTCGAAGAAATTGTCGTGAATGCCGATCCGCTCTCGGCCCAGGACTGCCGCCCAGATCTGAGCCAGCTGGGCCTCGACGGCTGTTTGCGGCGCGGTGTAGGTTTGCTCGTCTGCTGGATGATCGTAGCTCAGCGCTTGCAGCGCCCGGCGATCGAGCTTGCCGTTGGGCGTGAGCGGCAGCTCAGGCAGCAGCACAAACGCCGATGGGATCATGTACTCGGGTAGCCGTTGCGCAAGTTCCTTGCGCAAGGTAGAACCAAGAACCCAGAACCGAGAACCGGCTTCGCCCTCGTTCCCTTGGTTCTGGGGTCTCGGTTCTAGGTTTTCTACGACGTACGCCACCAGCCGCTCATCGTGGAGCAGCACGGCGCAGCTTTGCACGGCGGGATGCTGGCTGAGGACGGATTCGATCTCGCCCAGCTCGACGCGATAGCCGCGCAGCTTGATCTGCTGATCGATCCGGCCGAGCAGCTCAAGGTTGCCGTCGGGCAGATAGCGCGCCAGGTCGCCCGTCTTGTAGAGCCGCGCGCCGGATGTAGCGCTAAAGGGATGCGGCACAAACTTGTCGGCGGTCAGCGCGGCACGATGCAGGTAGCCGTGTGCGACTGCCACGCCGCCGACGAACAGCTCGCCGGCCACGCCGAGCGGCACTGGCTGCATGAGCCGGTCGAGCACATACACCTCGGTGTTGGCCAGCGGGCGGCCGATCGGCACCAGCCATTCGGGCGATAGATGCAGGTCGGTTTGCTCGAAGTAGGTGCTGTCGATCGTCGCCTCGGTCAAGCCGTATGAATTGATCAGCCGTGTCGCGGGCGTGCAGCAGCTGGCGCGGATCTGCTGGTACTCGTTAACATACCACGCATCCGAGCCGACGATCAGGAGGCGCATATGCTCTAGCCGCAGGTTATGCTCGGCGAGGTAGTGGGCGAGCGGCCGAATCACCGCCGGCACAAACTCGGCACAGTCGATCTGCTGCTGCATCATGAGACGATAAAGCGCGGGCGGGTCCAGCACCACGTCGCGGGGACAGATCACCAGTCGCCCGCCTGAGCCCAGCGCCCGCACCAGATCGCCGATCCACACATCGAATGAGGGATTCGCCATTTGCAGAAACGAGCGCAGCGTCGACAGCTGGTAGGCGGTTTCCCAGGATTGGAAGGCGCTCACCAGCGAGCGATGCGATACCATCACACCTTTGGCGGTGCCGGTCGAGCCTGAAGTGTAGATCACATACGCCAGCTGATCGGGCGTGCTTTCACTGGCGGGCGCGCTGGTGGGCTGCTGTGTAATCAGCGGCCAGTCTCGATCCAGGCAGATCGTCTGCGCCGCGACCGAAGGCAGCGTGGCACTCAGTCGCTCCTGGGTCAGCAAGATCGACACGGCGCTATCCTCAAGCATGGTGGCTAGCCGCTCGGCGGGATAGGCGGGATCGAGCGGGACGTACGCGCCGCCGGCTTTGAGAATACCCAGCACGCCGACAACCATGTCCGGTGAGCGCTCGACGCAGATGCCGACGCGCATCTCGGGGCCGACGTGCTGGGACCGCAGGTAGTGGGCGAGCTGGTTCGCGCGGGCGTCGAGATCGGCGTAGGTCAGCAGCCCCAAGCGATCGCCGGTGCCTGGCCAGACCACGGCGATCGCTTGGGGCTGCCTGGCTGCCTGGCCTGCGATCAGCTCATGGATCGTCGTAGCCGGTAGAGTGTGGCTGGCGGCATGATTCCAGAGCTTCAGGAGCTGCTCGGCCTCGGGGCTGGAAAGCAGCGGCAAGGAGCCGATGCGCTGCTCGGGCTGGGCCACGATTCCGGCCAGCAGCGTCGAAAAATGGTCGAGCAGGCGCGCGATGGTGGAGCCGTCGAACAGATCGAGATTGTAGGCCAGGCTGCCGGTAAGGCCATCATCGCCGTCGAACAGCTCAAGGATCAGGTCAAAGTTGACCACATCACGCTCGCTCTCAAGCGGGCTCAGCGTCAGGCCCGGCAGCTCCAGCTCTTCGCGGGGCGCGTTTTGCAGCACAAATACCACCTGGAACCAGGGCGTGTGCCTGACATCGCGTCGTGGCTGCAACTCTTCGACGAGCTTTTCAAACGGGATGCTTTGATGCGCGTAGGCTTCGAGGCACACATCGCGAACGCGCGCCAGCAGCTCACGAAACGAGGGATTGCCGCTGAGGTCGGTACGTAGCGCCAGGTTATTGACGAAGAAGCCGATCAGGTTTTCAACCTCGTAGCGGTTACGATTCGCGATGTAGGTGCCGACACAGACATCCTCCTGGCGCGAGTAGCGCATCAGCAGCGTTTGCCAGGCAGCCAGCAGTGTCATGAACAAGGTCGTGTCGGCGTCCTGGCTCAAGCTGCGCAGCGCGTCGCTCAGGGCACGTGGAATCTGGATCGGCTGGGCCGCGCCGCGAAACGTTTGGACCACAGGCCGTGGCCGATCGGTTGGCAATTGCAGCACCGGCACATCCACCAGCTGCGCCCGCCAATAGTCGAGCTGCCGCTGGAGCGTCGCGCCCTGCAATTGCTGGCGCTGCCAGACTGCGTAGTCGGCGTACTGGATCGGCAGCGCGGGGAGCTGTGCTGCTCGGCCGGTTGTAAAGGCGGTGTACAGGCTGGCCAGCTCCTGAATCAGCACGCCGGTCGACCAGCCATCGCTGATGATATGGTGGAGCGTCAGCAGCAGCAGGTGCTGGTCGGGCTCCAGGCGAATCAGCAGCACCCGGCCAAGCGGAGCGATCGCCAGATCGAACGGCCGCTGCGCTTCCTGCGTCATCACTTCCCGGGCGCGAGGCTCGCGTTGATCGGCTGCCAGCGCGGACAGATCGACAACCGGCACGGCCACGGTTACGGCTGGAGCGATCGCCTGCGTCGGACGGCCGGCCGAGCTATGAAAGCTGGTGCGCAGCCCTTCGTGGCGTTTTACGATCTCGTTGAGGCTGTGCTCAAGCGCATGAACATCGACCGTTCCGGCGAGATGGAGCGCGAAAACCATGTTATAGGCTGCCGTGCCGGGCTGGAACTGCTCCAGAAACCATAGTCGTTCCTGAGCAAACGAGAGCGGCAGCGCCTGGTCGCGCGCGACGGGCAGGATCGGATCGGCTTGCTGCGCGGCGGCGGCTTGCTGCGCGGCTTCGATGCCGGCGACCAGCCCGGCCACCGTCGGCGCTTCAAAGAGCGTCCGCAGCGGCAGCTCAACATTGAAGGTTTTGCGCACGCGCGACATCACCTGCGTCGCCAGCAGCGAGTGCCCGCCCAGCGCAAAGAACGCCGTGTGCACGCCTACCTGCTCGACGCGCAAAATATCGGCCCAGATCCCGGCCACGATCTTCTCAGCCGGCGTGCGCGGCGCCACAAATGCTGCCTGGCTCTGCCGAACCTGATCGGGAGCCGGCAGCGCGCTGCGATTGAGCTTGCCGGTTGGCGTGAGCGGCAGTTTTTCGATCAGCACGAAGGCCGACGGAATCATGTGTGTGGGCAGTTTGGCCTGCAAAAAGGTCTGAAGACTTGCCGCGTCCACGGGCTGCGTCGGCACGGTCGGCAGAGCGCGCCGTTCTTCGCTCGGCGCTGCCACATGCGAGCGGGCTTCCGCACGGCTGGGATGGATCGCATACACGTTGTAGAGCGCGGTATCGGCGAGCAGCGGATTCTGGTCCACGGTCAGGGTAAAGCCGTGATCTTCCAACAAACGCCCGACGCGCGCCAGGGCTCCGTTACGGTCATGAACTTCCAGCACTATCTGCTTGATCTTCGGCCAATCCTGCTCGACGATGCCGGCCAGGACATCCAGCTCGCTTTTCTCGACATCAATCTTCAGCAGATCGATGCGCTCCAACGCGTACTCCGCGATGATGTCGGAGACGGTGCGCGTCGGACAGGTGAAGGTTTCGCCTGCGAAGCGCCCTTCCATCAGCTCATCCGCGTGCTCGACCAGCAGCTGGCTCTGGTTGCTCAAGAAAGCTCTGGTGAGATCCTCATCTTCCTGTGGGTCGGCGTAGGCGCCCGACATCATCGACATCTTGGGATAGAAGGTGAAGTCGGCGCTGCCGCGCTCACGGGCCAGGCCACAGGCAAATAGATGAATATAGCCGGGATAGCGTGCGACATTCGCCTGCAAGACTGTATGGATCGGCGGCAGCGGCTCGAAGGCAAACACCTGCGCGTGTGGGAAGTTCTGCTGAAGATACAGCGTGAATAGCCCGATGTTCGCGCCGATGTCGAACACACAATCGCCGTCCTCAAGCGTGATGCCGTGACGTGTGTACTGGTGATCCTCAAAGATCTCGGCATACAGCACGTCGGTTTCGTTCTTGTTAAGGTGCGCGATCTCCAGCGCATTCGGTAATCGATAAAGGTGATCGGGCGTGGCGTCACGGCTGGTCTGGTGGTTGGGTACGACGTACGCAACCAGACGAATATCCGGGTGCCCGCCGGGCGATGTTTCTTCGCGCGCTACCACGACCGCCTGCACGACTCCTGGATGCTGGCTCAGCGTGGCCTCGATTTCGCCCAGCTCGATACGGAAGCCGCGCACTTTGACCTGCTGGTCGATCCGCCCGAGATGCTCCAGCGTGCCGTCGGCGCGGAAGTGGGCCAGATCGCCGGTTTTGTACAGGCGCGCGCCAGGACGGGTACCCTCTGGGTGGCTGAGCGGGTGCGGAATAAACTTTTCTGCCGTCAGATCCGGCCGTCGCCAGTAGCCGCGTCCGATGCTGGGACCGCCGATATATACTTCGCCGGCAATACCGATCGGCGCTGGTCGCAGACTGTTGTCAAGCAGGTACAGCTCCATGTTGGGCAGCGGCCGGCCGACCGGCACCACACGCACGGCCGAATCGTCCAGCTGCGGGATCGGAAACGAGGTCACAATGCCGGTCGTCTCCGTCTGGCCGAACAGATGCACAAGCTGCACGTCGTGGGTGAAAAAAGATCGCCAGGTCTGGGGCAGGTCGGATAAGAGCGCCTCGCTGGCCGAGAGCAGCAGTCGCAGACGGTTTGCGAGTAGATCTGCGCGCGCGGCCGGTTCCAGCTGTTTGAGCGCCTCGACACAGGTGCGCCAGTAGGAGGGCGAAACGCCCATGATCGTCACGCCGGTCTGCTTGATCAGCTCGAATAGCGCGACAGGATGCAAAATCTGCTCGGCATCGGCGATCACGATCGCGGCACCGGCTGCCAGCGGCACCATAAACTGGCGCACCGACGCCGCAAACGCAAACGATGCGATGTGCAGCTGTACGTCATCAGCCGTCACGCCCATCATCTCGCGCATGGCGAGGATGTAGGGGTACAGGTTGCCGTGGCTGATCATCACGCCCTTGGGATACCCTGTCGAGCCTGAGGTGTACATAATGTAGGCGAGGTGCTCAGGATCGATCGCAATATCGGGATTTTCTGAGGCGCACTCCCGGATCGACTCCCAATCCGTATCGAGCAGGATCGTGGTGGCTGCATGTGACGGCAGCCGCTCGACGAGGTCCGACTGGGTTATGAGCAGGGTCGCGCCTGAGTCTTCGAGCATCCACTGAAGCCGATCCTGGGGGTAGTTCGCGTCAAGCGGGACGTACGCGCCGCCCGCCTTGAGGATGCCGAGAATGCCGATCAGCAGCGCTGCCGAGCGCTCGGCGCACAGCAGCACCGGCGTTTCACGTTGCACGCCCTGTTGCAGCAGGTAGTGGGCTAGCTGATTGGCGCGTGCATTCAATTCGGCGTAGGAGAATCGCTGCTCGTGGAACAGCACGGCGAGATTTTCCGGCGTAGCCTCGGCCTGGATTTCAAACAGCTGGTGGAACAGCTTGATCTCCGCGTGCGGCACTCGCGCCCCGTTAAAGTCTTCCAGGATCTGCCGGCGCTCGTCGGCGCTCAGGATCTCCAGATCTTTCACAGGCGCATCCGGCGTGGCGAGCGCGCTCGTGACCAGCTGCTGAAACGACGCCAGCAGACGCTGCATGTCCGCTGCGACGAAGAGCCGGGCATCGTAATGGAGCGTCGTCACGAGCCCAGCAGCGGCTGCGACACACTCCAGTTTGAGCTTAAAGCGATCGACACAGGCGTAGGTTGTATCCAGCCTGAACGTCACGTCCACGGCGCGCTGAGGCTGGGGCGCTTCCACAAAGCCAAAGCTGAGCTGGCAAAAGCGCTGCTGCTCTGCCGTGGGCGTGACCAGATTCCAGGCAAAATATTCTTCCCAGAGCCGGACATCATGCGCGGTCTGCTGCACGTGCGCCACGAGCTGGGTCAAGCCGGCTTGCGGGTCGATGCGGCAGGTCAGCGGGATCGTTTTGGCGAATAAACCGAGCGCAGTCTGAAGCTCCTCGTATTTTCGCCCGGCAGACGCGATGCCAATCTGCTGCTCGGTCTGGCCGGTCAAGCGCCAGAACAAGCACAGCCAGCACGCCAGCAGGACATCGTCGAGCGCGACCTGATGCTGCCGGGCATAGGCTGCCAGCGCCGTGTAGCTTTCAGCCGGCAACGCCGACGCGATCAGTCGGGGATCGAAGCCGGCGGCTTGTGGATCGCGTGTTTCAAAAGGCAAGGGCCGATCGCTCAGCGCGGGAGCGTGCTGATGCCAGTAGTCGCGTCCGGCCTGAGTCTCCGCGCCTTCCAGCAGCTCGTGCTGCCACTCCGAGATGTCGATGTACTGAAGCGGCTCGACGTCCCGCTGCTCCTGAGTGGTTAGCTCGGCGTAGGTAGCTGCCAGCTCCGCGACCAGCAGCTGCAAGGTCACGGCATCCGCGCAGAGCGCGGGCAGGGCCAGCAGCAGCGTATGGCGCTCCGCGCCGAGTGCCAGCAGTTCTGCCCGCAGCAGTGGACCCTGCTCCAGATCCAGGGGCTGAGCGCGAGCATCCTCAAGCCAGGCTGCGATTGCCTGCTGCTGGGCGCTCGAATCGAGCCGGCTGAGATCCTGCGCCGCGATCGAGCTGAGCGCGGTGTCGCCCACGACCTGCGCGGGAACCGTCATGCCTGGCAGCAGATGAAACGTCGTATGGAGGATCTCGTAGCGCTCACACAGGGTCTCCAGCGCCGTACGCAGTACCTGGGGATCAAGCGGACCTTCGATGATCACCGCTCCTTGAGCCCGGTATGCGGGATCATAGAGCGTGGGCTGTAGCTCCCACAGATGATCCTGCTGCGGAGACAGGCGAAATCCCTCGAAGGTTGGTGCTTGCATCGATTGCTCCTGCTTTCTAAGTACAGCTGTGTGCTCTGCGCGCTCCTGAGGTCACAGCAGCTCAGGACGGCGATATTGGCGGCAGATCAGTCCAGCTCACCGGCCCTGCCATCGCCACGACCACGCTGCGCGGCCCGCCGAACGGAGCACGACCATGCGCGACCAGCATATTATCGAGCAGCAGTACATCGCCGTTCTGCCAGGGAAACGTTACCGTGGCCTGGTGATACGCCGCGCGCAGATGATCCAGCACCTCCGGCTCGATCGGGCTGCCGTCGCCGTAGTAGGTGTTGCTGGGGAGATCGGCTTCGCTAAACTCGGCTTGCACGGCGATCCGCGCCTGCGGCTCAAGCGTGGAAACATGAAAAAAGGTCAGGTGGTTGAACCAGGTCATCGCTCCTGACTGCGGATGGGCCGCCGCTACCCGCCGAACCTGACGCGTGCGCAGCCGATCGGCGCTGAGCCACTCCACGGCGATCTGGTTGGCCTGACAGTACTGCTGCACGCGCTCGCGATCGTCGGTTTGAAAGGCATCCTGCCAGGACAAGCCCATGCCGCCGCCGTAGTTGCGCACATACATGTAGTTTTGGCGCAGGAAGCGTTCGCGGATCTGCGGATCGATCGACTCAAAGACCTTGCGGCAGTCGGCGATCGGCGTTTCGCCGCCATGCCGGGCTGCGGTCAGGCAGCAGAACGCGATATGCTGTGGAAAGGTCAGGTTATACGATTGCTCGTTGTGCAAGAAGATCGACTGATCCGCCGGATGCTCGGTTGAGGTGTAGATATGCTTCTGCACCTGGCTGCGCGGCGACGAGCGCTCCTGGTAGGGCAATGCATCGCCAACCGCAGCCGCGACCAGCCGATCGAACGTTTCTGCTGCCTGGAGGTTGAAGTTACGGAACAAGATTCCGCCGTGCTGCTGGAGCAGGGTCGCGATCAGCTGCTGGTTGTTGCCGGCCCACGCGACAAGATCGACGCCGTTGATCCTCGGCTCGATCAGCAGCGGCAAGAGCTGACCGGGCGTTAAGCTGCCGGTCTTCACCATCGACTCCGCTGCGGTGCTAATCGCTCTGCGGCCGAGCGCGCCGATCTTCCTGGCTTGGGGCTGGTCAGAGTCCGGTAGGCTCATAGCTCAGTGGCTCCTTTCCCATGAGGTGATCGCTCGGTTTTGCGCAGTCTACGCAATTTCTGGCTATTGCTGGCTTGCAGCTCCTCGGCCTTGCTGCGCTGCTGCTGCCGCTCGTGCTCTGCCAGCAGCGTGGTCAGCTCGTCGACCGTCAGGTGAGGCTGCTCCGCGACGGTTTGCAACAGCAGGTGAAAATCACGGGCCAGGCGCGCGATCGTCGTTTCGTCGAAGAGATCGGTGCTGTAGCCCCACGCGCCATGCAGTCCTTCCGCAGATTCCCACATGCGGAGATTGATGTCAAAGGTTGCCGTGTTGCGCTCGGCGTCCAGCACGCTCAGCCGCAGATCGTCGATTGCGATCTCCGCAGCGGAAACATTTTGCAGTGCAAAGGCGACCTGAAAGAGCGGCGAGTAGCTTAAGCTGCGCTCGGGCTGGATCTCCTCGACCAGCTTCTCGAACGGCAAGTCCTGATGCGCATAGGCGTCGAGCGCCGTATCGCGCACCTGGGCCAGCAGCTTCTGAAATGGAAGATCGTTGCTGAGCCTGGTACGCAGCACAAGCATATTGGCCAGCATGCCGATCAAGCCCTCGATCTGGCTGCGGTTACGGTTGGCGATTGGCGAGCCGACCAGGATGTCATCCTGGTTGCTGTGATAGGCCAGCAGCACGTTGTAGGCGGCCAGCAGCGTCATAAACAGCGTTACACCTGCTTGCCGGCTGAGCGTGGTAAGCCGCTCCAGCAGCTCCTGAGAGATGTTGAGCAGGTAGTCGGCGCCCCGGAACGATTGAACCGGCGGACGCGGCCGATCGATCGGCAGCGCCAGCACTGTCGGCGCGTCCGCCAGCTGCGGCTTCCAGTAGCCAAGCAGATGATCCATGACCGCACCCTGAAGCCACTGCTGCTGCCAGACCGCATAGTCGGCGTATTGAAACGGCAGCTCCGGCAGTGGCGATGGTTGTCCAGTCGAGAAGGCGGCGTACAGGGCCGCTAATTCCCGAGTCAGCACCTGGCGCGACCAGCCGTCGCTCACAATATGGTGCAGCGTGAGCAGAATCAGGTGCTGGTCGGTGTTCAAGCGCAGCAGTTTGGCGCGGATCAGCGGGCCGCGACTCAGATCGAACGGCTGCGCGGTTTCCTCCTGCACCATCCGCAGCGCCGCTGCTTGTCGCTCATCCTCGGGCACCGACGATAGGTCGATCAGCGGCAGCGGCAGAGTCAGCTCAGGCGCAATGATTTGGACCGGCTGATCGTCGATGGCGCGGAACGTTGTACGCAAGTTCTCGTGGCGACGGACGACTTCGTTCAGGCTGCGGGCCAGCGCCTCGATGTCGAGCGTTCCCAGTAGCCATGCAGCAGTCGGTGTGTTGTAAAACGGGCTGTCGGGCACCAGCTGGTT
>DASWTQ010000258.1:0-19646 GCA_036402055.1 Herpetosiphonaceae bacterium | reverse complement strand
TCTTGCCCTGCGGCGCGTTGGACTGGCCCCAGGTGTTATCACCCCAGCAGTGCACCGCCGCATCGTTTTGGACCGCGCAGTTATGGTAGGTGCCCGCGCTGACCTGCTTAAACGTGCCGTATGGACTCAGGTTCTGGTTTGCGTAGGAGCCGTTGTAGCCGCGCGAGTTGCCCCAGCAGCGAACACGGCGGCTGGTTTCGAGCGCACAGCCATGATCTTCGCCTGCGCTGACCTGGACAAACGTGCCGGCCGGCGGAGTCGCCTTGTTGTAATCGTTCCGCCCCCAGCAGGCCAGCGTGTAGTTATCGCGCACACCACACGAGAAGGAGCCGCCCGCGCTGATAGTTTCGGGTGCTACTGATAAAGGCGGATCGATGGGCGCTGGGGGCGGCGAAGGCTGCGGTGCGGCCGGGTCTGTGCCGATTGTCAGGGTATATGGATATTCGTTGCCGAGTCCGTTCTGATCCTGAGCCTTCACAAGCAAGCTATACGATCCGCCACGGGTCGGCACGCCGCTGAGCAGACCATTCTGGCTGAGCGTGAGGCCGGGCGGCAGCACTCCACGGCTAATGGTGAAGCTGTACGGCGCAGCGCCCCGGCTCGCCGAGAACTGCTGGCTATAGCTGGCGTTAACCGTGCCGGCCGGCAGACTCGTCGGCGCGACGGCGACAATCTGCTCACCCCAGCAGCGTAGCGGCGCTGTCGTATCCGTGCTGAGAGCGCAGGTTGTTTTGTACTCAGCGCTGATCCGGGTAAATGTTCCTGCCGGCGGCGCTGCCTGGCCTTCATCATTCAACCCCCAGCAGACCACGGTATCGTCGGTGCGAATCGCGCAGGTATGCCATAGGCCACTAGCAACATCCTTGTAGGTTCCCGGCGGGACGTTGTTCTGACCTTTCCAGTTGTCGCCCCAGCAGAGCAGGACGCTATCTGAGCGAACCGCGCACGTGTGCCGCGCGCCGGCGCTGACCCTGGTAAACGTACCTGACGGCGCCATGAGCTGGCCTTCATAATTTACCCCGCCGCAGCCAAGCGTGTCGTCGATGCGAATGCCGCAGCTATGCACGCTACCCGCGCTGATCTCCTTGAACAAGCCGGTCGGCGGTGTCGCGCTGCCACCACCGTTGTTCCCCCAGCAGGCCACGGTTTGATCGGTGCGAATCGCGCAGGCATGGCTATCGCCGGCGCTGACTTTAGTAAACGTGCCGCTGGGCGGGCTGGTCTTCCCCGAGCTACTGCTGCCCCAGCAGCCAAGCGTATAGTCGTCACGGACTGCACAGGTGTACTGGAAGCCCGTCCCAACTGAGCGATACGTTCCGCTCGGAACATTGGTCTGCCCGGCATCGTTCCAGCCCCAGCAGCCAAGCACGCCATCCGGTTGAAGTGCGCAGACATGAGCTTCGCCGGCGCTGATCTCGCTGAAGGACGCAGCCGCGCTCGTAGACGCTTCGATGCCGGCTGGATTGACCGCTGACGCCGGAGGATCGCCGGTATCGGATTGCGCCGCCGCTCCAGCCGCGCAGCCGCCCGGAATTGCGAAGCGCAGGCTGAACTGTTTGATCGTGCCACGAAATGGCCCATCATGGTTGTTCACGACCAGCTTCCACGTTCCGCTGCTCGATCCAAGATCCAGAGCCGAGAGCGGATGTTGCGGCCGGAAGCTTCCCGAGAAGGGAGCAGCCGCGCCGTCGATCGCGCTGCCGGCCTCGTCGTCAAAGACGGTGCCGGTGTAGTGGTGCTGAAACTCGCCTTTTCCGTTGACCAGCGTCAGCTCGCTGCCGTCAGGCGCGATCAGCGACAGGCGCAGATCGCCGACGTAGATGTGCTCGATCTCGACCTCGACATCCAGATCTGCGATCATCTCGACATCGTCGATGACGATACTGGCCTCGGCGGTGCGGTAATCAAAGATCGTGACCGGAGCGCCCGTGTAGCTGAATGTGCGAGTCACTAGCACGTTCGGCGTGCTGCTGGCGACGTTGCTGTACTCGCCGTCGGAGTATTCATTGTAGGCCCGAACACGATACTCGTAGAAGTTGTCGCAAACCAGGGCCGTGTCGGTGTAGGCCGTGGCGTTTGCTCCGACTGTGGCGATCTGCTGCCAGCTACCGGCACCGGAACGCCGCTCGATTTTGAAGCCGACCTCGCCGTTGACGCCGTCGCGCCACTCCAGGCCAAGCTCAGTTGCCGAGCGCGGAATCACTTTCAGATTCGACGGCGGTCCAAGCACGTTCGGCTTGACGGTCAGCGTGAAGGTTTGGGTCGCAGATAGTCCACCGGCGTCCTGCACCTTGACCTGAATCGTATGCTGGCCGATCTCGGTGTAGGGAGCAGTGCCGCTCAACCACGCAGTTTGGCCGTCGACCTGCCTAAGCGTCAGCCATGGCCTGCTGATCGGCGCAGTGAAGGTCAAGCGCTCGCCTGAATCGATGTCCTGCGCCTTGATTGTATAGTTGTACCCGGCTCGATCGACGACCGATAACGGCGGCGTGCTGAGAAAGATCGGCGGATCGTTGACCGGCTCAACAGTTATTTTTACGTTAGCTGTTGCCCGCGTTCCGATCGTGCTGTCGACGGAGTAGGTGAAGCTGTCGCTGCCGAAAAAGTTTAGCTTCGGTGTGTAGGTGATCGCTCCACTTACCGTGTCCACCTGCGCTGTGCCCGAGATCGGCGCGGTGACCACGGCGACTGAGTCGCGGCGCAGAATGCCGGTCGCCGGATCAGCGCTGTCGTTGGCGAGCACATCGATCGCAATCGCGCGATCCTCGGCGGTGGTGACCACATCGTCACGCGTCTGGGGCCGGGGATAGATGCGGTGCGTATAGACCGCGCCCCTGTACGAGTCGTCGCCCGCCGCGCCCGAGATCAGCGTTTGGCCGTCAGTGGCGACGGCTGAGCCGAGCGTATCGCCAGGCGCAGCATCGTTAGCGGTCAGCCTGGCGATCTCCTGCCAGCTTGAAAGATTGTCGGTCTGCGGCGTAAACACATAGGCCGCGCCCTTGCCCGGCGTGCCGCTGGTATTCTCAGCTTGCATCGCGCCGACTAGGAGTGTCCGATTCTTGATCGCGATCGACGATCCAAACGAGTCTTCCAGGCCTCCGTCGCTGGACTGCAACATTGCGGCCTGCCGCCAGACCGGATCGCCGCCGGCGTTGCGTGTAAAGATGTACGCGCCGCCTCTGCCATCCACGCTGCCCAGTGATCCTTTGCGACGCGCGGCGATCGCCAGGATGTCGCCGTCTAATGCAACATCGCTGCCGAACTCATCTGCCCAGTGCGCATCCGATGCCAGTAGCTCGGCGACCTGACCCCATTTTCCGGCGCCGCCCTGATTGCGGCCAAAAATAAAGACCGTGCCGCGCTCGCCCCAATCCTGCGGATCGCCGACTACAAGCGTATCACCCTGGATCGCCACGGATTTACCGGCGACCGTGCTGGGCCTGGCGGTTTCGCGCCAGCCGGGATCGCCGTTGCGATTGCGCTCGAACACATAGGTCGAGCTGGTGCCGGTGTAGTCCCACCACGCGGCGACGACCAGCGTGTCTCCGTCGATCGCAACGTCGTGGCCGAACATCAGCTGCTCGCGGGTATCGCTAGCGATCAGCTTCGCGGTTTGTCGCCATTGGTTCGTGCTGCCTGGATCGCGATCAAAGATATATACCGCGCCGCTGTAGTTGTGCGGCGCTTTGGCGTACTCCGCGCCCACGACGATCGTCGAGCCGTAGATCGCGACCGACACGCCGAAGTGATCGCCTGCGGCTCCGTCGCTAGCTAGCAGCTGGCCGGTCTGAAGCCACCTGTTTGGATTAGCCGGATCGCGCTGAAAGATGTACACAGTGCCTTTGCCGCTCGCGTGCAGCCACGCGCCGACGACGAGCGTATCGCCGCTGAGCGCCAGGGCCGAGCCGAATAAGCTATCGGCGCTGCGTTGATCGGCTACCAGCTTTGCGAGCTGTACGCCTTGCAGCGGGCCGGACGTAGCCAGCGGCGCGACCGAAGTCTTATCGACTGGAGCAACTGTGCTCACAGGCTCAGTCGGCGCGGGAACCGGCGTGGTTGCCGGCGCTTGCGATGATGCTGCGCTGGCTGTCGTGATCGCCTCAGACGAACGCGTGGGCAGCGCCGGTAGGATGGTGAGCAGAAGCGCGATCAAAACTCGAACCGGGGAGTGCGGCCATCGGGTGATAGCCGAACGAGGCTTGGATGCGTGCAAGGATGAGTTCCCTTCTCTGCATTTGGATCAGGTGGAAAGATCAGTATATACGAGCCGGGGCTGAATGATTAGCTGCTGCGGCGCACTCTAGCACGGCAAGCAGCCAGGCTACAAGAGCCGAGAGTACCATTGCCGCCTAAACATGCTTCAGCCAATCGCAGATCAGCCGCACCACGCGCCGGTCGATCGACAGCGAGAGATGGGTTGCGCGCGGCACGAGCACAAAAGTCGATCCCTGAGGTGCGGCTGCGGCGACGGCATGGGCCTGCACTTTGGGCACAACCGCGTCGTTGCCCGCGTAGCAGAGCAGCAGCGGACAGCGCACACGGGCGATACTCGCCGGCAGATCCAGGCGCGCGATCAGATCCACAGTGCCGATCCGAGCGCGCGTGGGTTTGGTCCGCCAGCCCCGGACGATCCCGATCGTGCCCACATCACGATGCAGTGCCCAGGCTGCGGGCCGCACCAGGGTGCGCGCCTCGCGCCGAATCACGGCTTTGGTGACGTTGATGCTGATCGGCGCTTCCAGGATCACCAGCGCGTCGATCGCCAGCCCATCGGCGACGGCGCGTGCGGCCAGACAGCCACCCTGGCTGATGCCCAGCACCACCACGCGGCTGTAGCGCTCGCGCAGCCAGCTCACACCCGCCGTCACATCGTCCAGCGTTTCGGGAAAGGCCATGGGGCGCGGGTTATCGCCGTGGCCGTCCACATCGATCGCGCAGGCGGCCAAGCCCGCGTCGGCCAGGCCATGCAGCAGCGGCCAGGCGTAGAAGGTTTTGTGATTGCCCGCGCCATGCACGATGAGCACGCCGGTTGCGCTTCCGCCTACAGGCTCCACCACGATCGCCGGCATCGGCCCGTCGACGATGGGAATCCCAACCTCTGAGATACGCCGCCCGTCACGTTCGCCGGGCGCGAGGATCGTCTCGGGGCGGCGCTGGCTTTGACGCCACACAGCCATCAGCACAAACACGGCCAGCCCGATCGGCGCGGCCAGACCAAACGCCGGCCCGCTCAGCGCCGCCCGCTCCATGGACAGCAGCGCACTCACAGCGCCCAGCCCGATCGCACTCAGCCCGAGCCAGCGCCGGCCAAAGATCGTCAGGCCCTGCCAGCGCGCAAGGCTGGCCGCGACCTCGGCCATGAGCAGCCACCACAAAATGCAAAGCAAGATCATCATCACTCTTCATTGTACCGATGGTTCTTGATCAGGCCCTCACCCCCGGCCCTACGGGCAAACAAAGGAACAAACAAAACAAAAGAACAAAGAGGAGCGTCGATGGATTCTCGCCCTTTGTTCTTGATCAGGCCCTCATGTCCGGCCTCTCAGTCCACCCCTTCTCCCGCTATGGCAGGCGAGGGGGAGTTAAGGTCCTTCCTTGGTTCTCGGTTCTTGGTTCTTGGTTCTTGGTTCTCGGTTCTTGGTTCTTCGTCCCTGCTGGCTCGTTTTAACTAAACATAAACCACAATGATGCAAGGATGATAGACGGCTGTTAAATTGGTGTTTGACTTTTACGACAAAGTGTGCAACAATACGCCATCCCGAATGAACAACGGCTTTTCAAACAAACTATTCGTGTCGGTGTCGGTTCTGAACTTCTGCGGCTACTTTATCATTGAATATCGCTACTCCGGCTCGTAAACAGGGTTGGAGGTTTTTTGTTGCCTACTATAACAACTAATCGTCCTATCTATCCATTCACGGCGATTGTGGGCCAGGAGCGCCTTAAGCGCGCGCTGTTGCTCAACGCCATCAACCCGCGCGTCGGCGGCGTGCTGATCCGTGGCGAAAAAGGCACGGCCAAATCAACCGCTGTGCGCGCGCTGCAACGTCTGCTGCCGCTGCTGCGTGTCGTCGCCGACTGCCCGTTCGGTGATCCGCCCGACGATCCGCAGCGCATGTGCGACAGCTGTCTGGCGCGGCTGCAATCCGGCGAGACGCTGCCCATCGTCGAGCGGCCCACGCGGCTGGTCGAGCTGCCGGTCAACGCCTCCGAAGATCGCGTTGTCGGCGCGCTGGATCTTGAGCACGCGCTGGCGGAAGGTCAGCGGCGCTTCGAGCCCGGCCTGCTGGCGGATGCCAATCGTGGCATTCTGTATGTCGACGAGGTCAATCTGCTGGACGATCACCTGGTCGATCTGCTGCTTGACGCGGCGGCGATGGGCGTGAACACCGTCGAGCGCGAGGGGATCTCGGTCTCGCATCCGGCGCGCTTCATCCTGGTCGGCACGATGAACCCGGAAGAAGGCGAGCTTCGGCCGCAACTGCTGGATCGCTTCGGCCTGGTTGTCGAGATCGGCGGCCTGCGCGAGGTCAACGATCGTGTGGCGATCATCCAGCGTCGTCTGGCCTACGATCGCGATCCGGTCGAGTTTGCCGCCGAGTGGGAGCCTGCCGAGCAAGTGCTGGCGCAGCGCATCCGCGAGGCCAAAACGCTGCTGCCGAGCGTCAAGCTGACCTCGATGGACATGGGCATCGTGGCGCGGCTGGCGGTTGAGCTGGGCGTCGACGGCCATCGCGCGGACCTGGCGATCCTTGAGGCGGCGCGCACGCACGCGGCGCTTGAGGGTCGCGTAACGCTCAGTCCGATCGATATTCGCATCGCGGCCGAGCTGGCACTGCCGCACCGTATGCGTCGCCAGCCGTTTGTCGATGTGCAGCTCGACGAGGAGAAGCTTGGCTCGATCATCCAGCGCGAGTCCGAGCGCGCCGAGAGCCAGGACCAGGAGCAAAAAAAAAAGACGAGCTGAGTGACGAGAGCGGCGAAGGCGAGTCCGGGAATCTTGAGTCGGTGTCGGTGGCGCCGCGCGATGCAGGCGGTCACGACGATACCAGCGGCAAGAACAAAGGCGACAAAACGATCGCGCCGACGCAGCCGTTCAAAGTCAGACGCTTCAGCAGTCAGGCCGATCGTCAGCAGCGCCGGGCCGGCGGCAAGCGATCCAAGTCGCGCACGCAGCGCAAGAGCGGCCGCTACATTTCGAGCCGTCCGGCTAAGGAGCGTGTGACGGATCTGGCCCTGGATGCCACGCTGCGAGCGGCGGCGCCTTACCAGCGCCAGCGGCGGGCGCGCACCGTCAAACGACGAGCGGTGCTGCTGGAGCGGCCGGACTACCGGCAAAAAGTGCGAGTCCGGCGCACGCGCAACGCGATCTGCTTCGTGGTCGACGCGAGCTGGTCGATGGCCGCCGAGCAGCGCATGCAGGCGACCAAAGGCGCGGTGCTCTCGCTGCTCAAAGACGCGTATCAGCGGCGCGATCAAGTCGGGCTGGTCTCGTTCCAGCGCGACTCGGCGCGAGTATTATTGCCCTTAACCAACAGCGTCGATCTGGCGGAGCGGCGGCTGCGAACCATGCCGACCGGCGGGAAAACGCCGCTGACGCACGGGCTGCTGCTCGGGTTTGAGCTGCTGGATCGGGCGCGGCGACGCGACGCAGAAGTGTTGCCGCTGATGGTGATTTTGACGGACGGACAGGCCAACGTCTCGCTGACGGGCATGCGTCCTCAGGAAGAAGCGTATCGCATCGCGGATTTTATCGCCGACGCAAATATCGAGGCGATCGTGATCGATACGGAACATCCGAGCTTTGTTCGGGGCCTGGCCCAGACCTTGGCTCAACATTTGCAGGCGCTGTACTATCATATTGCCGATCTGGGCGATAATGCCCTGGTCGAGCTGGTACGGCAACAAACACGGTAGAGAAGAACATTGGAGCAAGCGAACAACGGACAACGCCAAACGTTTTACCAGACGACAAACGTTTTTTGTTCTCCTGCTCGATTGTTCTTGACACCTTTGAGTTTACCCACTTTCACGGAGGCACGGCGGACATGACGGACGAGGAGCGGACCCCGACGCAGGCTGATGAGCAGGCCCAGGGGACACAGGCGGAGCAGGCGAGCGCGGACACCAGCGCGCCAGCCGGCGATCAGGAAGAGACGGAAGGCCAGGGAGGATTGCTGTCGCGTATCGCTGAAACGGCGAAGAACGCAGCAAATACCGTGGTCGAGACGGCAAAAGACGTAGCGGGAGCGGTGGCTGAGCGCGCTCCTGATGTGGCCGAGAACATCGTCGGTGCAGCTAAGCATCTGGCGGGCCGCGAGCACACGCATCAGGAAGACGGGACGACCGTCGAGACCAATGATGCGGGCGAGGCGCAGCCTGTGGCCGAAGCAGGCTCCAGCGATGCGGGCGAGACGCAGCCGGCAGAGCAAGCCGAAGAAGACTCCTCGGTCGTGGAGACGGTCAGCGACGCTGCTCAGGCAGCCGCCACACAGGTACGCCGCGTTGGTGCGCGCGTGTACGGAGCCGTTGCCTCCGCAGTCGGATCGGATCAGGCGGCGGGCGGCGAGCAGTCCGCTGCGACGTCAGAGGCGGGCGAGTCGGCGGGCGCGAGCTTCGAGCCCACCGAGGACACCACCAAGGGCGGCAAGCCGCGCCGGTTCAAAGATGTCCAGGCGGGCATGCAGCTTGAGGGCAAAGTCACCAGCATTGCGCTCTACGGCGTCTTTGTGGATGTGGGCGTGGGCCGCGACGGCCTGGTTCATATCTCGGAGATGAGTGACACGCGCATCGAGGCCCCGACCGATCTCGTGCAGATCGGCGACCCGGTCACGGTCTGGGTCAAGAGCGTCGACACCGACGCCCGGCGCATCAGCCTGACCATGCGCGACCCGAACCGGCCCAAGCCGAGCCGCGAGCGCCGTGGCCCGCGCAAGCCCGAGGTCGATCGCGACAAGCTCGGCTCGATGAAGCCCGGCGACACGATCGAAGGCTTGATCAGCAGCCTGGCACCCTTCGGCGCGTTTGTCGACATCGGCGTCGGCAAGGACGGCCTGGTGCATATCTCGGAGCTGGCCGAGGGCCGCGTCGACAAGCCCGAGGATGCGGTGCAGGTCGGCGAGCGCTACACCTTCAAGGTGCTCGAAGTCGATCCCGAGGGCAAGCGCATCAGCCTGAGCTTGCGCCGCGCCCTGCGCAGCCAGCGCATGCAGCAGCTGGAACCGGGCACGATCCTGGACGGCACCGTCAGCGGCCTGGCACCCTTCGGCGCGTTCGTGGATGTGGGCGTTGGCCGCGATGGCCTGGTGCACATCTCGGAGCTGTCGGCGGATCGCGTCGGCAGCGTCGAAGAGGCGGTCAAGGTCGGCGACAAAGTGCAGGTCAAGGTGATCGAGGTTGATCCCAACTCCAAGCGCATCAGCCTGACCATGCGTGTCGAGGAGCCGCTGCCGAACGAGCGCCCACGCCCGACATCAGCGCCGCGCATGGATGGCGGCTATGATACCGGCACGATGGAGCCGTCCTACAGCGCACCCGCCCCGAGCTTCGGCGGCGACTACTCAGGTGGTCGTGGCGGCGATAGCCGTGGCGCCGGTCGTGGCGAAGGCCGTGGCGACAGCCGTGGTGGCGGTCGTGGCGACAGCCGAGGCGGCGGTCGTGGCGACAGCCGAGGCGGTGGTCGTGGCCGTGGCGAAGGCGATGCGGGTGGCCGTGGTGGTCGCCTGGGTGGCCGCTCCGAGGGCCGTGGTGGTCGTCGCGAGTCGCAGATCTACGAGCCGTCTGAGGAAGTGTACACCTTCGAAGACCCCGAGGAGGAGACCTTCTCCGGTGACGCGACGCTGGAAGATCTGGTGTCGAAGTTCAACGCGGGCAAGGATCGCCGCAAGGGCAAGCGCGACTACGAGGATGAGGAAGAAGAGGGTGGCAGCGATCGCGGCCGACGCGATGCTATCCGCCGCACCCTCGCCATGCGCGACGAAGAGTAAACACCACACCGGAAACGATAAAGGCTGGAGCAACGACGCTCCAGCCTTTGTTGTTTAAGCCGATCGGCTCTGATTAGCGGCGCTGCAACCTGGCGATCGTTACGCCGTCGCCGCCCTCGCCGCCGATGCCGGGCGCATACGACGTGACCAGCGGATGCGTGGCCAGGACATCGCGCACAATCTTGCGCAGCGTTCCTGTGCCCTTGCCGTGTACCAGCCGCACCTCGTTCAGATTCGACAGATACGCGTCGTTGAGGTAGCGATCCAGCAGCGACTCGATCTCACTGGCACGCATGCCGCGCATATCGAGCTGCATCGACACATCGCGTGAGGGCGCCGGCAGCCGTGGCGGCGGTGGTGGCTGCACCGGTCGCGTCTCGCGCTCGCTACGGCCACCTTTGCCGCGCCGCAGCTCACGTAGATCCACCGTCATGCGGAAGCCGCCCACCTGAACCTCGGCCTCGTTGGCGTCGGCATCGACCGAGAGCACCTCGCCGTCCAGCTTGACCGAGGCGACATGCACCTGATCGCCGGGCTGGATTGGACGCGGCTGCTGGAGCATTGGAGCGGGCTGCTGCGGCTGTTGCTGCTGTTGTCGCTGGCGCCGCTCACGACGCTGGCGCTCCGCAGTGTCGCCGGCTGCCTTCAATCGCTCCTCAGCCTGCTGCATCCACTCGCGCGTCAGCGAGACCGAACGCGTGTCTTCGCGCAGGCGCCGCAGATCTTGGCGCAGGCTGCGCAGCTCGTCGTCCAGCTCGCGCTCGAACCGTTGCAGCCGCTGCTCACGCTCACGCTCCAGCTCTGCCAGCTCCTCTTGAAGCTGGCCGCGCATCTGCTCAGCCTCGACGCGGATCGCCTGGGCCTGCTGCTGCTCGCTGGCGGCAACCTCGCGCTCGTGGGCGATCGAGGCCAGCAGATCTTCAACCTGCTCGGTCTCCGACGACAGGAACGATCGCGAGCGCGCGATGATGTCGGGATGCAGCCCCAGCCGCGACGCGATCGCCAGCGCGTTGGAGCGACCCGGCAGGCCGATCTGGAGACGATACGTGGGCCGCAGCGTTTCCTCGTCGAACTCGACCGAGGAGTTTTGCACATTGGGCGTGTTGTGCGCGTAGGCTTTCAGCTCGGCATAGTGCGTCGTGCCGATGCAGAGCGCGCCGCTGTCCAGAATGCGCTCGATGATCGCCCGAGCCAGCGCTGCGCCCTCGGTCGGATCGGTGCCCGCGCCCAGCTCGTCGAGCAGCACCAGCGCGTCGAGACAGGTGTTGGGCTTAGCGGTGCGTGCCGCCGTGTCCAGCGCGTTGAGAATCTCGATAATATGCGTCATGTGCGACGAGAACGTCGACAGGCTTTGCTCGATGCTCTGCTCGTCGCCGATGTCGGCGAAAATATGGCGCAGCACCGGCAGCCGCGATCGATCGCCGGCCGGAATATGCATGCCTGACTGCGCCATCAGCGCCAGCAGGCCGGTCGTTTTCAGCGCCACGGTTTTGCCGCCGGTGTTCGGCCCCGTGATCAGCAGCACGCGGAACTCGCCACCCAGCCACACATCGGTCGGCACGACGGTCTGCTGGTTGAGCAGCGGATGGCGGGCTTTGCGCAGATACAGCGGCGACTCCTCCGGCCGCAGGTCTGGCCGCGACTCCTGCCTGGCCAGATCGACGATCTCGGGCTCCATACAGTTGAGCTGTGAGCTGTAGCGGCCCTTGGCAAACAGCAGATCGATCTGTGCCAGCGCCTCGACGCCGGTGATAATGCTCTGGCCGTCGTCGGCGATGCGTGCCGACAGCGCTTGCAGAATACGAATAATTTCTTGCTGCTCGGCGATCTGTAGCTCACGCCAGGTATTGTTCAGCTCCACCGTTTGCAGCGGCTCGATAAACAGCGTCGCGCCGGTGTTGGATTGATCGTGGACGATGCCGCGCAGTGTTCGCCGTCCGCTGGCCTTGATCGGAATCACATAGCGGCCGTCGCGCATGGTGATGATCGATTCTTGAAGCGCGCTGGCGTACTGCGACGAGCCCAGAATACCCTGGAGTCGCTCCATCAGCCGGCTGTGGGCCACGCGAATCTCGGCGCGCAGCTTGCCCAGCGCGGGGCTGGCGCTGTCCAGAATCTCGCCGCTGGGATCGACCGTGCGCGCGATCGCGTCTTCGATCTCGGGCAGCTCAGGCAAGGCATAGCCCAGATCCAGCAGCGGGCCGTACGGCTCGTCGGGCAGCTTGAGCAGCCGGAAGCGCAGCTGGCGCATGGCCTCAAGCGTAGCGGCAACCTCAAGCAGCACGCTCGGCTCAAGCATGCCGCCGCGCAGCGCCGCAGTGATCGCCTGGCGCACATCACGCGAGCCGCCGATCGTAATATCAGGATAGGTATCAAAAAGCTGGCGAGCTGCACTGGTCGCCCGTTGTGCGCGACGAATCGCATCGATGTCATCGTCGGGCTGTAATTGCAGCGCAAGCTGGCGGCTCGCCGAAAACGATGTATGCTGGGCGAGACGCTCCCGAATTTTGGCATATTCCAGAATATGCAGCGTGCGCGATTCAATGGTCATATCTTCTCATCACATCTAGTGCGCCGCTCAGTCAGCGCAAATAGTATCGATCCAGCCTGTATGGCAATCTGCGCGCCATCCTGCCCCAGGGAGGCTGCCCGCCGCCTAAACTCCACATAATAAAAAACGGCAGGGAGCATTATACTCCGTTCTGCCGTCGCCACATTGGCCTTTTTACTGGTTTTTCTACAGGCTTATCGAATATTGAAGAACGGCAGCGCCGCCTCGGGGATGAACGGGCCGATCGCGCGGAAGATCTGCGGCATAATGTTTTCGATCAGCAGCGGCAAAATGCTTGATGTGCGTGTGCTGTTCTGCAACGAGCGCGTGATCGGATACGGATCGCCGATGCTGTGACTGACGAACAGGAAGCGCAGCACCATGCCCACAATGCTCATAGCGACCGCACCCAGCAGGATGCCGAAGAGCAGGCCCAGAATCCGGTCGATAAACTCCAGCTTATTCGGAAAGCGCACGTAGCGGAAGGTGTAGAGCGCCGCCGCCAGCAGCAGGAAGAAACAGACTGCCAGAATCAAGAAGAAACTGACCGCATCCGCGACGATCGGGCTGGTGCCGCCACGGGCCATATAGCTTGCGGCGAACTTAAAATACAGACTGGCCAGAATCACGCTGGCGTAAAACGCGACCAGCGCGATCACCAGCTTGACCGTGCCCTGGAAAAACCCGAGCGCTGTGATGATGATGAAGCCGAAAAGCAGCAGGAGATCAACAAACATGAGATCACTCCATCTCGGAGGTTAGGAGGCCTATTCGAGCGCGGCTATTATAGCATACGGTTGTTGCTCGTCTTGGCCTGATGCTATAATGCCGCTTGTCCTACGTGGATGCGGTCCTTCTGGTACAGGTGAAGGCAAAGATCATGGACGAGCATCTTTATTCAGTGAGCGAGGCGAACGCGCTGCTCCCCTATGTTCGCACGCTGGTCGCGTCGATGCTGGAGGCCCGCGAGGCGATCCTGAGCTTGCAGCCCGAGCTGTGGTCGGTGATCCAGGCGGCGGTCTTCAACGGCGGCAGCAAAAGCGCCTCCAATGTCACGCGCTATATCCTTGCAATCCAGGATGCGATCCGCAAGCTTCAGTCGCTCAATATTATCGTCAAGGACGTCAACACCGGCCTGCTCGATTTTCCGGCTGAGCGCGACGGCCAGCTGATCTATCTCTGCTGGCTGTACGACGAGCCGTCGGTGCAGTTCTGGCATCATGTCGACACCGGCTTTGCCGGACGGCAGCGGATCGACGAGACGTTTTAGCGCGATCGAGGCGTGGAGCTGCCGCGCCGGAAAGCGAATCTATACTCATGCCGCAGAAGTGCTGCGTATAACAAGCTTCAGGGAATCCATGCAGAGCGTTCGTAACCAGGTAACGATTATCACCGGAGCATCGCGCGGCATTGGTCGTGCGACCGCCCGAATGTTTGCGGCGGCCGGAGCCCGCGTGGTGCTGGTTGCGCGGCCCTCCGCCGATCTTCAGGCGCTGCATACCGAGCTGCGCGCCGCCGGTTCTCAAGTGCTCTCGCTGCCCACCGACGTTGCGGATCGCGCCGCGACGATCAAGCTGGTCGAGCGCGTGATCGACGAGTGGCAGCGCATCGACATCGTGATCAACAACGCCGGCGTCGGCATTCAGGCGAATATCGCCGAGCTGTCGCCCGATCTCTTGCAGCGTGTGCTGGCGGTGAATCTTCTGGGGCCGCTTCAGCTTGTGCAGGCGGCGCTGCCTCAGATGCGCAGCCAGGGCAGCGGCATGATCGTCAACGTCTCGTCGCCGGTCGCCGATCTGGCGCTGCCTGGCGTCGGCGGCTACGCGATGTCGAAGGCGGCGCTGGATGCGCTGAGCGACACGCTGCGGCGCGAGGAGTATCGCAGCGGCATTCGGGTGGCGACGGTCTATCCGGGCCGGATCGATACCAACTTCGATCGGGCGCGGATTCGGGTGGGCGGCTCGCAGCGCGTGGGCCGATCGCCGATCAGCGGCTCTGCCGAGCGCGTGGCGCAGGCGATCCTGCATGGCGTGGAGCGTAGGCGCAGGGTGGTGTATGCGCTGCATCCGGTCGAGCGCGTGCTGTGGATTATTCATGGCTGGCTGCCGCGTGCCTTCGATCCGATCTTTGGCCTGCGGATGGCGCGGCGCAAATCCGGTTAGGCGAATCGATACCTCCAAAATCCAGCCGGTGCTCCTGTAAGTGCGGCGGAGGTGGTATAATTGTGCGCAACCTGTACAGGTACAAACTATCAGCTCCAGGAGGAAGCCGTTTCATGGCTAGTGAGTCCCGCCGTCGCGCAACCAAAAACCTCACCCGGCGCGAACGCCGCTCCGGTGTCGCGCGATCTTATACTGTTCCGGCCCACGTGGCTGCCGCACCGCGCCGCTCCTACATGGCCGAGCCTGCGCCGGTCGATTACAGCGCGGAATACCGCTATATCCGCAAAGATCTGTTTCGTATTCTGCTGTGGGCGACTATTCTGATCGTCGGCATGATCGTGTTGGCGTTCCTGCCTATTTTCTAGCTTCTTCGCTCGAACCCGCACATCACGATCGTCGTCGCGCAGCTGAGCGCGGCTACTTGTTTGTCTAACGCGGAAGCGTATGGAAGAATCTCGCACGCAATCGAAAGCCGGGCGGCTACGCCGCATCGAGCATAAACTCTACAACACTCCGCAGGGCCTGGGAGCAGTCGAGCTGGCGCAGTATTGCGGCGTGGATCGGCGCACGATCTACCGCGACATTGAGGCGCTCGATCTCATGGGCGTGCCGATCTGGCAATACGAGGGCAAGTTCGGTATCGACCGCGACGGCTACCAGTCGACGGTGCGGCTGAATCTCAACGAGACGGTCGCGCTGTATTTCGCTGCCCGCCTGCTGGCACATCACTCTGACGAGAACAACCCGCACGTGGTCAGCGCGCTCGACAAGATCGCGGCCTCGCTGCCCGACGCGACGCTCTCGGAGCATATGTCGCGCGCGGCGGAGGTGATTCGCGCCAAGCCGATGCGCTCCAACTATGTGCAGATCGTGGAGATGCTGACGCGCGCCTGGGCCGATCGGCGGGCGGTGACGATTCGCTACTGGGCGGCCGATCGCGCCGAGCCGCAGGAGCGTGTGATCGAGCCGTACTTCCTTGAGGTCTCGCGCTTTGAGCCGGCGAGCTATGTGCTGGCCCACGATCGGCTGCGCGACGCGCTGCGCACCTTCAAGGTCGAGCGTATCCAGCACGCCGAGCTGCTGCCCGATCACTACACGATCCCCGACGACTTCGATCCCTACAAGTGGCTCCAGGCTTCCTGGGGCATCATGGCCGAGGAAGAGGTCGAGGTGCGGCTGCGCTTCAGCCCGCAGGTTTCGCGGCGGGTTCAGGAAAGCGTCTGGCATCACTCGCAGCGGCTGGAAGAGCTGCCCGACGGCGGCTGTATTCTCTCGATGTGTGTCGGCGGTATTCGTGAGATCAGAAACTGGGTGCTGAGCTGGGGCGGCGATGTCGAAGTGCTGGGTCCAGCCGAGTTGCGAGCTGCGATCGCCGCCGAGGGCGATCGCATGGCGACGCAGTACCATCGTTCTGAGTAGCCAGGGACCCCTCCACCCTGGCGCTCTCCGGCGCTGCCTGCTACGGTATAGGCGTTCTGATTGCCTGACATGGTTTTGTAAGCTTTTGGTCTTGTCAGCGCGGATGCCCAGGATCTATGCTTCGTCGTAGATCACGACGGAGTTCCCCGTGAGATCCTTTTCCATCTCTCCCCCACCATGCCAGAAAGGGTTGTGTTTTGCCATGTCCCGCCGACTCTGCTTTCTCCTGATTCTTGTAGGTCTGTTCTCAGCCGCCGTTGCTCCCCAGCCAACCCGCGCTTTCAATCCGCCGCTGGTCGCGATCCAGGCCGGCCACTGGCGCTCCAGTGAGCTGCCGGACGAGTTCGCGCGGCTGCGTGGCAACAGCGGCGCCTCCGCCGGCGGTGTGCGCGAGGTCGATCTGAATATCGATATTGCGCATCGCATCGCCGAATATCTGCGCTCCTGGGGCAACGATGCGTATGTGCTGCCCGCGACGGTGCCGCCGAGCTATCACGCCGATGCGTTTGTCGCGATCCACTCCGACGGACATACCAACACCAGTGCGCGCGGCTATAAGATCGCCACCTATCACCGCGACTGGGTCGCCAGCAGCATGCTGGTCCGCGAGATCGACGACGAGTACGGCAAGCAGACCGGCCTGCCCCGCGACTGGCGCATCACCGAGAATATGCGCGACTACTACGCGTTCAACAGCGGCCTCTACCACCACACGATCGCCGAGGAAACGCCGGGCGCGATCGTCGAGATGGGCTTTTTGTCGAATCGCACCGACCGTGCTTTCATGGTCAACAACCGCGATCTGATCGCTCGTTCGATCGCGCTGGGCATCGCCCGCTTCCTGGGCACACGTCCGGCCGGTGGCTGGCCGGCACCGCCGCTGCTGCCCAAGGATAAGGTCGAGATCGTCAACAACGGTGTGGCGGTGCGTGAGGGTCCCGGCACGAGCTTCAAGCTGGTCGAGCGTGGGTATCGCGGCGAGCGCTACGGCGTGATCGAGCGCCGCGACGGCTGGGCCCGGCTCTTTGGCTACGACGGCAAGGAGCGCTGGATTGAAGAGTTCCAGACGCGGCAGATCTTTATTCCCTAGCTCTGCTCAAGCACAACCGCAGTTTCTAACCGGCGAGATAGTCGCCGGTTTTTTTTGCTTCACGGTACCGGCGCGGCGGCGTACAATCGCAATAGCTTTTGAGGCGCACTTCCATGCAAGGAGCATTGCTATGACCGCAACCATCGACGATGCCGCCGATTTCGATCGGCTCTGGGACTACAACCAGCCGGCGGAGACCGAGCAGCGCTTTCGTGATCTGCTGCCCCAGACGGCCGATCCAGCGCGACGAGCCGAGCTGCTGACACAGATCGCGCGCACGCAGGGCTTGCAGCGCCGCTTTGAGGAAGCGCACGCCACGCTCGACGAAGCCCAGCGCCTGCTTACGCCGGATCGCGTTCGTGCGACGATCCGCTATCTGCTGGAGCGTGGCCGGGTTTTCAACTCGTCACGGCAGCCCGAGCAGGCCAGCCCGCTGTTTCGGCAGGCCTGGGAGCAGGCGCGTGCCGCCGGCGAAGATTTCTACGCGGTCGACGCGGCGCATATGCTGGGCATCAGCGAGCCGCACGAGCAGCAGCTAGACTGGAATCTGCAAGCGCTGCGGCTGGCCGAGACCACCGGCGATCCACGCGCCCGGCGCTGGCGAGCCTCGCTCTACAACAATATCGGCTGGACCTACCACGATCAGGGGAGCTACACAGAGGCGCTGGAATGTTTCGAAAAGGCGCTGCTCTGCCGCCAGGAGGCCGGAGATCAGCCCGAGATTCGCATCGCGCGCTGGTGCGTGGCGCGCTGCCTGCGCTCGCTGGGACGCGTGAGCGAGGCGCTACCGATTCTGCGTGAGCTGGAAGCCGAGCACAAGCTGAGCGGCGAGACCGACGGCTACGTGTACGAGGAGCTGGCGGAATGTCTGGTGCAGATGCACGATCCTGCGGCGCGATCCTACTTTGCGCTGGCCTACGATCAGCTTAGCCGCGATCCCTGGCTGGCGGAGCGAGAGACCGAGCGGCTGGAGCGGCTGAAAGCGCTGGGGAGTCAGCAGTAAACGCCGAGTCTGAAGCTACGCGACCGGCAGCAAGAACGAAAAAGTGCTGCCCGCGCCCTCCTTGGACTCGACCCAGATCCGGCCGCCGTGGCCTTCGATCAGATGCTTGGCGATCGCCAGGCCCAGCCCGGTGCCGCCGCTGTTGCGCGTTCGCGCCCGATCGACTTTGTAGAAGCGCTCGAAGACACGATCGACCTCGCTGGCCGGAATGCCGATGCCGGTATCCTGGACCCGGATCAGCAGTGCCTGCTCTAGCCCGGTCTGCTCAAGCTCACAGCTCAGGCGCTGACCGTTCTGCTGCGCGGCATTGACCGGCTCGACGGTGACGGTGATCGCGCCGCCGGCGGGCGTGAACTTGAGCGCGTTGTTGAGCAGATTCAGCAGCACCTGACCGATGCGCTCGCCGTCCATCAGCGCGGGCGGCAGCTCGGGATGCGGCGCGATGCTCAGCTTGAGCTTGCGGTGCTCAGCCTGGGCGCGCAGACGCGTTATCGCGCGCTCGATAATCGTATCGATCGCGGTTGGTCGCATCGACATCACCAGCCGTCCCGACTCGATCTGTGACAGCTCGCGCAGCTCGTCGACAAGATGCGTCATCGACTCAAGCTCGTCGGCGATCTGGCCCAGCATACGCGTGGTAATATCGGGCGGCGGCGAGCCTTGCAGCGTTTCGACGAGTAGCTTGATCGAGGCCAGCGGCGTGCGCAGTTCATGCGAAACGTTGGCGACCATCTCGCGGCGGGCGCGCTCAAGCTGAGCCAGCAGCGTCATGTCGCGCAACAGCACGATCGCGCTGTACTCCTGGGGCACATCCAGCGGATAGCAGGTGATATGCAACGTCTGCGAGGAGAGGATCGGCTGGATCGTCGTGGACTGGACCTCGCCGTTTTCGATCGCAGACTCGATCAGCGCGTCGGCCTGGTAGTCGCGAATCAGCGTGATCAGGCCCTGGCCGCGAATCTGCTTCAGCTCGGTGTTGAACATCTGAGTGAGCGACTTGTTGGCAAAGTGGACGCGGTGGCTGCGATCGATCAGCAGCAGCCCCGACTCCAGCGCGTCGGCGGTGGCGAGGAAGAGCGGTGGGAGATCACGGCTGGTCAGCGCGGCGCGGCGGCGCTGCCAGTAGTCGCGCTCGGCGGCTAGCTCCCGGCGTTGCTGCCAGCCCCAGACGAGTGCCGCGATCAGCAGCGCGCTTAGAACGACGATCAGTATAGTCATTAGATCTCGCGGAGCGCTTATGCGTGCCGGCTCATCGCTCCTGCTTTCGTTACGTGGTAGAGCTAGCCTCGGCTGAGTTGGCCAGCGCTGCCTGCGTGGCGGAATCGGCCGGCGACTCGAAGCGATAGCCGGTGCCGCGAACGGTACGAATATAGATCGGCTGCGAAGGATCGGGCTCGACTTTTTCGCGCAGCCAGCGAATATGCACGTCGACTGT
>DASWTQ010000257.1:0-13484 GCA_036402055.1 Herpetosiphonaceae bacterium | reverse complement strand
GCCCAGCCAGTCGCCGAAGAGCCGCTGGGCCGTCTCAAGCACGCGCTCGGGCTCGACGCCACCAGCCACCGAGAGCACGCCGCCGGCGGGCAGATAGCGCGCCGCGTGATTGGCCTGAAGCGCCGCGTGATCGACCCGCTGTAGCTCCTCGGGCTCGCCCAGCGTCGAGCGACCAAACGGTCCCGGAAAATAGATCTTGCCAAACTCGTTGAACAGCCGCTGTCCCGGATTGTCGTTCAGCGACTGGATCGATTGCAGCGTGAGCGTGCGGACGGCATCCAGCTCCGTCGCCGGCAGCTGTGGGCGGCGCACAATATCGGCGTAGACTTCCAGCGCGGCATCAAGATCTTCCGCCAGCAGCGCACCGCTAAACGTGGTGTACTCGGTGCCGACACCGCCGCCGCGCTGCACGCCCAGCTCATCCAGGGTATTCGACAGCGTGCGCGCATCGCGCTCACCGGCGCCGCGAAAGACCATGCCGTTGAGAAGCTGCGCCGCGCCGGCCTGGCCCTCGGGATCGGTCGCCGCTCCGGCTTGCAGCAGCAGCGTCCAGGCTACCGAGCGCACGTGCGGCATCGACTCGACGACAACGCTCAAGCCGTTGTCGAGGCGAAATGTATGAATCGATTGAGGCACGACTCCTCCTTTATTGATCAACGTACATGTAGTATGGCCCGCTTCAAAATATGTGTCAACGCCGAGCGGCCCTGCGGGCAAACAAAGGCACCCAGAGGGTACCCGGGGAACAAAGGAACAAAGGAGTTTCGGTGAGAGCTTTTTGTTCGTTTGTTCGTTTGATCTTTTGTTCTTTGAGAGTGGCCCTCTCCCCCGGCCCCTCTCCCACTGCGGTAGGCGAGGGGGGAAGAACTGAGCCTGTTTGTTCTCTCATTCCCTTGCTCGTTTGTTCTTGGTTCAGTCTCTGACCCTACTTGGCTGCGCTCCTTTCCCCTCTCCTGTCGCAACCGAGGTCGAAGCCGACCGAGGTTCGGGGAAGGGGATGCCCGCAGGCAGGGGTGAGGTCCTGAATCACCCATCGCCCACCACGCCGCGCTCGGCTAGCTGCCGGATCAGCTGAGCAAAGGTTATGCCCTGCTGCTCGGCGATCGTGGCGGCGTGTGAGCGCGCGGCCGGCTTTCCGGGACGAATCAGATACGTCCGCGAGTCGCCGGCGTCCACGCCCGCCGTCCAGCTTACGATCGTCGCGCCGCCACCCTGATTGAGCGCCGCCAGCTCATCAGCCAGCGCGTGCAGATGCGTGACATAGACCGTGCGCGCTCCCAGCAGCCGCAGCGCGCGCAGCACATCCGCCGCGATGGTTTGGGCCTCACGCTCGCCGGTGCTCGTCAGCGGCTCGTTGAAGAGCAGCAGGCTAACGGGCGTGGCATGAGCAAAAATCTCGCGCATCCGCCGTGCCTCGTCGTCGAGCCGCCCGCCGCCGGGCTCCACGCCCTCGATCGGTGGAAAATGCGTCAGGATCGCATCGGCAGGCAGCATCCGCGCCTGCTGGGCTGCGACAAAGACCCCGGCCTGGAACAACACCTGATTCTGGCCGATCGCCCGCAGATATGTCGTCTTGCCGCCGCGATTCGGCCCGGTCAGAAAAACGATCCGGCCCAGATCGAAGTCGATCGGATTTAGCACCAGCGTCTCAGGCGTGCCGGTGCGGCCATCGGTTAGCGCGGATGTGAGCTGGATCGCCAGGCCGGGATTGTACGCGCCGGCCAGCAGATGCTCGCGATTGGTGGGCGTGGGTAGACAGGTGGGCAGTCCCTGCGCTGTACGTCGTTGGGCGAAGCGAATCGCGGCGAGGATAAAGGCCAGCTCCGGCTCCAGCGCCGCCAGCGGCCGCGCATGGAAGCGGCCGTAGCGCTCAAGCGCCGCCGCCACCGGCTGGACCACCTCGGACAACACTTGCTGAAGATCGTGGGCCAGCGGATCGGTCTCCGGGGAGCGCTCGGCGATCTGGCGCAGGATCGTGATGCCGGGTCGCGTGGCAGGCGTCGATCGGCTGAGCAGACGCTGCACCAGCGTGCGCGACCCGCTGAACGGCTCGTCGTTGACCGAGACCAGAGTCGCCGCCACCGGCCGCAAGTCGCGATCGAGATTCAGACCGATCGTCACGCTGGCCGCGCGATCCAGCTGCTCGCGCAGACTCGGCAGCTCGGCGGCGAGCGCTCCAAACTCGGCGCTGTCTCGCACCGCCACGACATAGTCGCGCAGACCACGCAGCCCGGCTGATTGGAGATTCGGAGCCGCGCCAAGCGCAGCCGCCAGCGCCTCGATACAGGCCACGTAGTGCTCAAGATCCGACACACGCGGCGGCACCAGCAGCAGCGGCGATTCCTGGCCCCAACCTGCGCTGCGTGCCTGCGCCAGATCCGCCAGGTTCGGCAGCAGCGCCGCCAGCGCGTCGCACAGCCGCTTGTCAGCCGCCAGCTCCGCGACGATCGCCTGGCGATAGGCGATCACCTGGGGATCGGCGACCAGCGCCAGCAGCACGGCGCGCGCCTGCGACCCGTGGCGACCATCCCAGTCCAGCTCGCGGACCAGCACATCCAGGCCCAGATCGAGCGACTGCTGCGCGCTGATGCCCGCGCTGCCGGGATTGCGATCGTGTCCCACAGGCCACAGCAGGCTCGGCACCGAATCGCGATCATGTGGCTGGCTCATAGTCTCACTTTGCGGCTGTGCAGCATGGAAGGTTGCCATCACACTGCGAGAAACCGCGAAGGGCGTAGCGCGCTACGCCCCTCGCAACGCCGAAGATCACCAGCCCGAGCGATCAGACCGCCGCCTTGAAGAGCGCATCGATCACGCGCATCTGGGCGACGCCGTCCTCGGCCGGGAAGCGCAGCGGGCGATTTTCCAGCACCGCCCGGCCAAACTCCTCGACCATCAGCTGATACTGGTTGACCGGCTCGGTGAAGATCCGCGAAACTTCGCCCTGCTGTTCGATCTGGATCTCGCCCTCTTCGTCGGGAGCGAGCTTGAAGCCGTGGCGCACATAGATCCGCCCGGTGCTGCCGATCAGCTCGTAGCGCGTCTCGCCGGCCGCTCTGATGCTCACGTCGATCTCGGCGACCACGCCGCTCTCGAAGCGCATCGCGCCGATGAACAATTCGTCCACGCCCGACGGCCCTTCAATCGAGATCGCCGTAACCGCGCTGGGCTCTTCGCCGGTAACCAGCCGCGCCAGGCTCACGCCATAGCAGCCGACATCCATCAGCGCGCCGCCGCCCAGCTCTTTGCTCAGGCGAATGTTCTCGTCGTTGGAGAGGCTGAACGAAAAGGTACTGCGCACGACCCGCAGCTTGCCGATCGCGCCGCCGTGGATCAGATCCAGCACATCCTTGACGATCGGATGGTGGCGATACATGAACGCCTCGGAGAGCTTCACGCCCGCCCGATCCGCCGCCTGAGCCATCTCCTCGGCCTGCTGCGCGTTCAGCGCCAGCGGCTTTTCGCACAAAATGTGCTTGCCGGCCTCAGCCGCCGCGATCGTCCAGCGGTAATGCTCGCTGTTGGGCAGCGGAATATACACCGCGTCGACATTGGGACTGTTGATCAGCGCGGTATAGTCGTCCAGAACTTCGGGGATATTGATCTCCTGCGCCAGCGCCTCGGCCCGTGAGCGTTCGCGCGCGGCGATTGCGACGACCTCGCCATTGCTCGACGCATGAATCGCCGGGATCACTGCTTTGCGCGCGATATTGGCCGCACCGAGAACTCCCCATCGTAACATGGTCATAGAAAGCGACTCCTTAATGCTGCCCCGTTGGTTCCTGGCTTAGTGAACGACGATCACATGAACTTCTTTTGGGCCATGCACACCCAGCGTCAGGCTTAGCTCGATGTCGGCGGTACGTGACGGGCCGCTGATCACCGCTAGATTCGAATGATCGCTGAACAGCTCGTCTCCGTGCTCCTGCTTCAGCAGCGCGAAGGCATCCGGCAGGGTCTGCACAATTCGATCCGCCGGAATCACCGCGATATGCATCGGCGGCAGCAGCGAGGCCAGCCGTCCGCGTCCATTATCGGAGAGCACCAGCATGCTGCCGCTCTCGGCGACAGCGGCCTGCGCGCCCGTAAGACCGACCGCGATCGGCTCAAGCGCATCGAGCCGCGCCGTCCGATCGCCGGCGCCGAGCACCTGCGGATCGACACAGGCGATGCCCATGCCTTCCAGCAGCGACTCCACGCCGGGGATCGGCAGATCTTCGGGATTCCAGGCCATTACTCGCTGAGCGCCGGCCGCCTCCAGCAGCGATCCGAGCTGCTCCAGCGCGTCGGCGGCGCCGTCGCAGATATGCACATGGCCGTGCAGCGCCGTCAGCTCCGCCTCGAACTGTTCCAGCACGGGCAGATCCGTCGCCACGAACGGGCCGCGCGGATGCGGCGCCGGAAAGCGATCCGCCTGGGATTGCAGATGCGCCTGGTTTACCTGCAAGCTGGACCGAATGCGTCCGAGGATGCGCGATCGTGAGTCGTTCATGGTCACAGCTCCATCTGCTTACGACGTTTGGCCCAGCGCTCGTGGAAGCTTTCCTTGGCGAAGGGCGGAAAATCGCGGCCACTGGTCCAGGCGTCCAGCGGCGGCGGCAGATGGCGAATCCGCCCGCGCCGCGCCAGCATCTTGAGGCCAACCCGCGAAAGCTTGCCGCCGATCTTGTACAGTCCGCGCGCGCTCATGCCGACGCGCCAGGCTTTCATGCCCAGCCGCTCGGCCAGCGGAGCGCCGACCTGCTGCACTACATCGCGGCGGAGCTTGAGCAGATAGTCCGGCAGCGGGATACGCACCGGGCAGGCTTCCTGGCACGCGCCGCACAGGCTGCTGGCGTAGGGCAGCCACTTGTTATCGTCGTCCAGGCCGTCCAGATTAGGCGTCAGCACCGCGCCGATCGGGCCGGGATAGACCGCGCCATACGCATGGCCGCCGATCTCGCGGTAGACCGGGCAGACGTTGAGACACGCGCCGCAGCGAATGCAGTAGAGCGACTCGACGTACTCCGAGCCCAGGATGCGCGAACGGCCGTTGTCGAGCAGTACCAGGTGAAACTCCTCGGGGCCGTCGGTCTCGTCTGTGCGGCCAGGGCCGGTGACGAAGTTGGTGTATACACTGAGCTTCTGGCCGCTGGCGGAGCGCGCCAGCACTTGCAGCAGCGGCAGCAGATCGTCCATGGTCGCCACGGTGCGCTCGATGCCCATCAGCGCCACATGAATGCGCGGCGCGGTCGAGGTCAGGCGGCCGTTGCCCTCGTTCTCGATCAGCACGACCGTGCCGGTCTCGGCGACGCCAAAGTTGACGCCGGTGATACCCATATCGGCGCGCAGATATTCCAGCCGCAGCGCCTCGCGAGCCGCCTTGGTCAACGCCGTAACCTCGCTGGACGGCTCCATGCCCAGCTTTTCGTGGAAGAGCTGCGCGACTTGCTCCTTGGTCCAGTGCACTGCCGGCGCGAGAATATGCGACGGCGTTTGTCCGGCTAGCTGGATGATGTACTCGCCGAGGTCGGTCTCCACCACGCGCACGCCGGCCTCTTCCAGGGCATGATTCAGGTGGATCTCCTCCGAGGCCATGCTTTTGCCCTTGACGATGCTCTTCACATCGCGGCTTTGTACCAGCTCCAGAATGATCCGCCGCGCGTCGGCTCCGTCCCAGGCCCAGTGTACATGACCACCGGCCGCCTCGACATTGGCCGTTAGCTGCTCCAGGTAGTGATCCAGCTTCGCCAGCGCGCGGGCGCGTGCCGCTCGGGCACGGTCGCGAACCTCGTCGCTGTTGACCAGATTATCGATCGCCGCCGAGCGCTGGGCCATGAAGCGCACCATCGCCCGATCGAGCGCGGTTTTGAGCTGGGCGTCGTGCAATGCCACGTCAGCGCGTTCGTAAAACGTGAGAGGTTGAGCTGTCATAGCAGTCCTTTTATGATCCCTGCGTCGCGACAGACGCTTCCGAGGGCGTTTGCAGCGCGCCTAGCTCGCCGCCGGCCAGCACCTGCGCAATATGCAGCGTCCGGCAGCGCGATCCTTCACGGCTGAGCCGCCCGTTGATCTGCGTCATGCAGCTGGCGTCGCAGGTAACCGCGTAGTCCGCTCCGGTCGCGGCGATCGAGGCGGTCTTGTCGCGCGCCATCGCCTCCGAGATATGCCCGAGCTTGATCGCGAACAGGCCGCCAAAGCCGCAGCAGCGCTCGGCCTCGGGCATCTCGACAATCTGCGCGCCCTCGACGTTGGCCAGCAGCTCACGCGGCTGATCTTTAAGCTTCAGCTCGCGCAGGCCGTGACACGCGTCGTGGATGGTGAGCGTCGCCGGGAAGTGCGCGCCCACGTCGGTGACGCCGAGCACATCGACCAGGTACTCCGTGAACTCGTAAGTCCGACCGGCCAGATCCAGCGCGGCGGCGTGCAGCGCCGGATGATCGGCGAACAGCTCGGGGTAGTAGTGACGAATCATCGTCGCGCAGGAGCCGGACGGCGTGACGACATCGCCGCAGCCGCGCAGCACCTCAAGGTTGCGCCCGGCGACAGCACGGGCATCATCGCGAAAGCCGGAGTTGAACGCCGGCTGCGCACAGCAGGTTTGATCGACGGGAAATGCCACCTCGACGCCAAGCCGCTCTAACACCGACACAACGGCCTCGCCGATTTCGGGGTAGATCTGGTCGATGATGCAGGTGATAAAGAGCGTTGCTCGGCGAGTCTTGTCAGTCATAAAAAAACCTCCAGCCGGGCCAGATGGATCGTGCGGGGATGTTGGGCCATTGTAGCATGGAGCAGCAGCGCGCACCAAGCCACGTGCCGGGCGAGATCCCACATGGCCGGGCGCGTATGCCTGGATCAGGCGCGCACAACGGTATTGCGCAGCACGCCGATCCGGTCGATCTCGGCCTCGACCACGTCGCCAACTTTCAAAAACTCCGGCGGCTTGCGGCCCATGCCCACACCGCTTGGCGTTCCCGTGGCGATGATGTCGCCGGGCTCCAGGGTCTGGCCCTGCGACAGCACCTCGATGATCGTTGGAATATCGAAGATCAGATCCGAGACCGAGGCGTCCTGCTTGGTCTCGCCGTTTACGCGCAGCCGCAGCCCAAGCTGCGACGGATCGGGCACCTCGTCGGCGGTCAGAATGCACGGCCCGATCGGGCAGTAGCCGTCCATGCTCTTGGCCTTAAAAAACTGCTGGTGCTTGGTCTGAAGATCGCGCGCCGAGATGTCGTTGACGATGGTGTAGCCCCAGATGTGGCGCAGCGCGTTCTCGCGTTTGATGTTCTTGCCGCCGGTGCCGATGATAAACGCCAGCTCAACTTCCCAGTCCAGCTGCTGCGTGATCGACGTATCGAGCGGGATCTCGCCCTCGTGGTGGTTGATCGCGGTCGGCGCTTTGGTGAAAAAGACCGGATTCTCGGGCAGTGTCTCGGGCAGGCCCTTGAAGCGCGCCGACTCGCGGGCATGTTCGGCGTAGTTCATGCCCAGGCACACAATGTTTTTGTTCGGGCGCGGCATCGGCGCGAGCAGCCGCGCATGATCCAGCGGCACCAGATTGTGCGGCATGGCCTCGGCGACAATCTGCGCCGCCCGCCGCAGTCCCGACGGCCCCATCTCGATCAGCGTCTGCATGTCGGGCGCAACGCTGTCGAGCAAAATCACATCGTTGTCGCGCAGAGCGCCGATGACCACTCCGCGATGATAAAACGTTACGAGACGCATCCAAGCTCTCCTTGATAGCCAACTGTTAGCCACGCTTCTCGCAACGCCCGCCGCGCACCAAAAGCGTGCGCATGCATCTTAAACCATGTCGTCAAAAAAACAAGCCACGTTTTTGAAAGATTCGCTTCGGTCTTACACATGGCTCATACCACGATACGATGGATACGCCGTCTGGGGAGCATAGCGCGCCTTTATCACGCCTGGATCGTTCGCGGCCCTGGTTTTGCTGAGGCCACGGGGTGTTGGAAGCAGCCGCAGCGATCCTGCGGTAAAATAAGTTTATAATGTTGATCAAGTTACTATCAAATTGTAACGATAGGATCGCGTAGAAAGGTACAACCATGCCGAAGAGTGACAAGCTTTCGTCGGGCGGCGTCAAGCTGCTGCAAGAGCCACAGCTGGCGCAGTTCGCCACGGTGATGGCCGATGGTGCCCCGCAAATCACCCCGGTCTGGGTCGATGTCGAGCCGGACGGCAGCCATATCTTGATCAATACGGCCGAGGGCCGGCTCAAGACCAAGAATACCAGCCGCAACCCGGATGTCGCCGTGAGCGTGGTAGACTCACAGAATCCCTGGCGCTACGCCGTCGTGCGCGGCAAAGTTGTGGAGCAGGTTCACGACGGCGCCGACGATCATATCGATCGCATGGCGCAAAAATATCTGGGCCAAGAAAAATACCCGTTCCGCCGGCCGGACGAGACACGCGTGATTCTGCGGATTAAGCCGCATCATGTGCTGGAGCAAGGCGTCGAGTAAAACAGCGCACAGCCATCACACCGGGAGCAGCCTTGCGGGGCTGCTCCTTTTGTTATGCCGACGGCAGCCTGTCGTGGCGCACAAGTTGCCTCCAGCGATCGCAAGAGCAAGCATGAGGAGCGGATGAGATGCAACCAGATCTTTTGCAACCACCCGGCGAGCGGCTCGGCTGGGCGATCGTCGGGCTGGGCGACTTTGCCTGCAACCAGATTCTGCCGTCGTTTGCGGCCTGTGGTCGATCCAAAATCACGGCGGTCGTCAGCGGCGACCGGGCAAAGGCCGAGCGAGTCGCGCGCCAGTACGGCGTACCCGCGCATGGCGTCTACACCTACGAAACCTTCGATCAGATTCGCGACAATCCCGATGTCGACGTGGTGTATATCATTCTGCCCAACTCCATGCACGCCGAGTACACGATCCGGGCGGCGCAGGCAGGCAAGCATGTGATGTGCGAAAAACCGATGGCGCCGACCGTCGAAGAGTGCCGGCGCATGATCGACGCCTGTCGCGGGGCGGAGCGCAAGCTGATGCTTGGCTACCGCGCCCACTTCGAGCCGCATAATCTAGAGGCTCAGCGGCTGCTGCGCGAGGGCGCGATCGGCGATCTCAAGCTGATCGTCGCCGACCACGCGCGGCTGCTCGATCCCAAACAGCCGCAGGATCGCTGGCGAACACAGCACAAGCTGGCGGGCGGCGGATCGCTGGTGGACATCGGCATCTACAGCCTGAACGCGGCGCGCTGGTTCACCGGCGAAGAGCCCACCGGCATTCAGGCCATGCAGTACAGCACGCCCGGCGATCCACGCTTTCGTGAGGTCGAAGAGTCGATCAGCTTTGTGCTGCGCTTTCCCGGCGGCGTGATCGCCAACTGCCTGGCGAGCTACGGCGTGGAGCGGTGCAAGCGCTACCGGCTGCTCGGCAGCGAGGGCTGGCTGGATCTCGATCCGGCGACCGAGTATCACGGCAACCGGCTGGTCGTGGGCACCGCCAAAGGTCGCGAGGAGCGCATCGTCGAGGCGGGCAACCAGTTTGCGCGCGAGATCGATCATCTGTCGCAGTGCGTGCAGGAGGGACGCGAGCCATCAACCGATGGGCAGATGGGACTGCGCGATGTCGAGCTAATCCAGGCTATCTACCAGGCGGCGCGCAGCACGAGCGGCGAGCAGGCGCTCGAACGTTGAGGTTTAGCGAGGAGCAACATCATTAGATGCGCATGGGGCATATCGCAATACGCCCCTACGAGGTCATGGCTACTCGTCCAGAAACCGAAGCTGAGCGCCACAGTGCGGGCAGAACTGCGGATCGCCACGACCCAGCAGCGCGTCACAGGCTGGACAGCGCCAGACAATAATTGACGCCAGTATGATCGGCACTAGGAGGGGCAGAAAACAAAGCACGAGTCCATTCCGTCCAATCTCTTCAAAGATTTCGATCTCAAATAGCACGCTGAGCAGCAGCGGCGTGATCCCCATCACGAGGATCACAAAGAGCATTGCTAGAGTCGTGATCGCGTGAAATTTGCGCCGCCGCTGGTGCTCAAGCAAGACCTGCGCTTGCCACAGTGAATTGTTCTCTTCGTTGTCGGCCTGTGCCATTCCAATTCCTTCGTTTATGCTTGGCCTGGTTGTGCACACGTTTTACGCGCGGTCCTGGCTGATCGTTACACAGTCGCAGCCAATCCAATCGACTCCGCTGTGCGTACTCAGTGGTGCGTGGATCGACGTTGCACGAACTCGATCGCGCGGATTGGGAGGGATTCTATGCCGAAGGCTATTTGGAATGACGCGGTGCTGGCCGAAGCGACGCTGGAAGCTTGCGAGAGTGTCGAGGGCAATACCTATTTTCCGCCGGACGCGATTGATCGCCAGTATTTTCGCGAGAGCGACAACCACACAATCTGCCCGTGGAAAGGCACCGCCAGTTACTACGATGTGGTCGTGAACGAGCAGGTCAACAAAGACGCCGCCTGGTACTATCCTGAGCCAAAAGAGGCGGCTAAGAATATCACCGGCTACGTCGCTTTCTGGCGTGGCGTTAAAGTGGAGCAGTGATTAGCCTTTTGATCGATTGACAACCGCCGCCGCACTTGCTATGCTGGCGCTACCGAAAAGCTAAACTTGCGATAAACGATCATGAACGCACAGCACAACAACCAGCTTCTGCTTCTCCAGTCGCTCCTCCGTGGGAGGGGCTTCGTGGCATGGGGAGCAGCAGTGCTGTAGCGCGATCGCATCGGTAGCCGCTAGATGCCTCCCCAGGTGGGAGGCATTTTTGATTCTTCCAAGGAGCCGACTATGCCCTGTCTCCTCGCTCACGAGCGCCGCCCAGGCATCGCCACCATCACCGTTCGATCGTTTCCAACCAGCAGCCGGCACGCTCAGTCAAGCCGGCAATACGCAGCAGTGGAGATCAATCATTATGTCAAATTCATATCCGGTTCACGAGATCGAGGCGAAATGGCGGCAGCGCTGGGAGGCCAACAACCTGTACCAGACGGATCTGGATCAGGCGCGCCGCCCGTTTTATAACATGCTGGAATTTCCGTATCCCTCGGGCGAGGGCTTGCACGTCGGGCATGTCTACACCTACTGCGGCGCGGATGTCTTCGGGCGGCTGCGGCGGATGCAGGGCTACGACGTGTTCCAGCCGATCGGCTTCGACGCGTTCGGCATTCACTCCGAGAACTTCGCGCTGAAGCTGGGTAAACATCCGGCCGAGGTCGTGCCCGCCAATATTCGCCGCTTCCGCGAGGAGCAGATGAAGCTGCTGGGCTGCCAGTTCGACTGGTCGCGCGAGGTCGATACCACGCAGCCCGAGTATTACCGCTGGACGCAGTGGATCTTTGTGCAGCTGTTCAAGGCCGGACTGGCCTACCAGGCCGAGGCGCCGGTCAACTGGTGTCCCAAAGATCAGACCGTGCTGGCCAACGAGCAGGTAATCGACGGACGCTGCGAGCGCTGCGACACGCCAATTGTGCAGCGCGTGATGCGCCAGTGGTTTTTCCGCATCACCGACTACGCCGAGCGGCTGCTGGACTTTAGCGGCGTGGATTTTCCCGAGTCGTCGATCAAGCGCCAGACGGCCTGGATCGGTCGCAGCGAGGGCGCGGAGATCGATTTCGCGGTGGTCGATCGGACTGACAGAATTACGGTCTTTACCACGCGGCCCGATACGATCTTTGGGGCGACGTTCCTGGCGCTGGCTCCCGAGCATCCGCTGGTCACGACGATCACCACCGCCGAGCAGCGTGCAGCTGTGACGGCGTATGTAGACCAGGCGCAGCGCAAGCTGGAGCGCGAGCGGCTGATCGGCGCTGAGAAAACGGGAGTGTTCACCGGCGGCTACGCGATCAATCCCGCCACCAACCAGCCGATCCCGATCTGGGTCGCCGACTATGTGCTGGCGCGCTACGGCGCTGGCGCGATCATGGCCGTACCGGCCCACGACGATCGCGATTATGCCTTTGCTAGCGCCTACAGCCTGCCGATCGTCGCGGTGATCCAGCCGGTCGATAGCGATTCTGCCGGGCTGCCGTATGCCGAAGATGGCGTACTGATCGACTCGGGTGCGTTCGGCGGCATGAGCAGCGCCGAGGCCAGCCGCGCGATCGTGAGCTGGCTGGCGGAGCGCGGCAGCGGACGAGCGCGAGTGACCTACCGGCTGCGCGACTGGCTGATCAGCCGCCAGCGCTACTGGGGCCCACCGATCCCGATTGTGTACTGCGATGCGTGTGGCGCACAGCCGGTGCCTGAGGATCAGTTGCCCGTTCTGCTGCCGCCGATCGAGAACTTCCGCCCTACCGGCACCGCGCCGCTGGCGTCGATCCCGGAGTTTGTTAACACGAACTGCCCACAGTGCGGCGGCCCGGCTCGTCGTGAGACCGATGTGAGCGACAATTTTCTGGACTCGGCCTGGTATTTTCTGCGCTATCTGTCGACGGAGTACCACGATCGGCCGTGGGATGCCGAGCGAGTGCGGCGCTGGCTGCCTGTCGATCACTACGCGGGCGGTCCCGAGCACACGACGATGCACCATCTGTACGCCAGGTTCATCGTCAAGGCGCTGCACGACCTGGGCCTGCTGCCCTACGACGAGCCGTTCAAGCGACTGCGGCTGCACGGCATGATCACCAGGAACGGCGCGAAGCTGTCCAAAAGCCGGGGCAACGTGATCTCGCCCGACGGCTACATCGCGCAGTACGGTGCCGATGTGTTTCGCATGTATATGCTGTTTCTGGGACCATGGGAGGACGGCGGCGATTTCACCGACGCCGGAGTCAGCGGCGTTGCGCGCTTCGTCGGCCGGCTGTGGGAGCTGGTCACCGGCGCGCAGCCACGCGGCGACGGCGACCCGGCGCTGAGCGACGAGGCCGAGCGACGGCGGAATCAGCTGATCGTGCGGGTTGGCGAGGGCATCGACGGGATGCGCGCCCACGTTGCGATCGCGGCGCTGATGGAGGAGGTCAGCTGGCTGCGCGGTCATGCGGCGCGTCTGAGCCCCGCGCAGTGGCGCCGCTCGATCAAGACGCTGGTGCTGCTGATCGCGCCGCTCGCGCCGCATTTCGCCGAGGAAGCCTGGGAGCGATTAGGGCACAGCTTCAGCGTTCACCAGCAGCCCTGGCCCGAGGCCGACATCGCGCGGCTGGCGGCGGCGCAGATCGAGATTCCGGTGCAAATCAACGGCAAGCTTCGCGATCGCATCCTGGTCGCCGCCGACGCAAGCGAGCCCGCTGTGACGGCCGCAGCGCTGGCCAGCGATCGTGTGCGTGCGGCGCTGGACGGCCACGAGCCGAGGCGGATCGTGGTGGTGCCGGGGCGGGCGGTTAATATTGTGAGATGAGCAGGCCCTCAGCGTAGTGGACAGGCCCTCACCCCCTGTGTCCCCCTCTCCTGTCGCAACGGGAGAGGGGAAGGCCGCAGGCCAGGGGTGAGGGCCTGGCTACTACGCTGAGGGCCTGCTCATCTCACAATATTCACCGCCCGCCCCGGCACCACCACGATCCGCCTCGGCTCGTGGCCG
>DASWTQ010000256.1:0-3212 GCA_036402055.1 Herpetosiphonaceae bacterium | reverse complement strand
ATCGGGAGATCGCGCTGCTGCTGACACAGCCGCATCTGCTGCCGGCCCTGCCGTCCGTCGATGTGCCGATCCTGAGTCTCGATCCGCAGCCGGACCAGCTCGCCGCGTGGCCGTCCACCGATCCCACAGCCGGCCGCAGCGCCGACAGCCTCGCGTATGTGATCTACACTTCGGGCTCGACCGGCGCGCCCAAAGGCGTGATGGCCACGCATCGCAGTGTGATCAATAACCTGCTCTGGCGGCAGCAGACCTGGCCGCTGGATGCGTCGGATCGGGTGCTGCTCAACTACTCGATCAGCTTCGATCCATCGGTCTGGAGTATCTTCTGGCCGCTGAGCGCGGGCGCGAGCGTGGTGCTGGTTCCGCCCGCCGTGCGCGTCGATAGCGCGGCGCTGGTCCGTACGATCGCCGAGCAGCGGATCAGCGTCTTCGGCGCATCTCCGAGCCAGCACGCGGTCCTGGTCGAAGAGCCCGGCATCGCGGACTGCTCTAGTCTGCGCTATGTTGTCAGCGGCGGTGAGGTGCTGCCGGGCGCGATCCAGCGGCGCTGGTTCAGCCAGTCCACGGCGACGCTCTGCAACTGCTACGGCCCCACCGAGACCACGATCGATGCGACTTACTGGGTTTGTCCGCGCGTGGATGAGCCGCAGACGGCGCTGATTGGCCGGCCACTGCCGAATGTCCAGGCCTATGTGCTCGATCCGCAGCTCGCGCCGGTGCCGGTCGGCGTGGCGGGCGAGCTGTACCTCGGCGGCGCAGGGCTGGCGCGCGGCTATCGTGGCCGTCCCGATCTCACCGCCGAGCGCTTCGTGCCCCATCCGTTCAGTCGGACCCCTGGCGCGCGGCTCTACCGCACCGGCGATCTCGTCCGCTGGCATGCCGATGGCAACCTCGAATTCTTGGGCCGGCAGGATCATCAGGTCAAGCTGCGCGGCTTCCGCATCGAGCTAGGCGAGATCGAACATGTCCTGCGCCAGCATCCCGCCGTGAGCGAGGCAGCGGTTGTGGCCCACGGAGAGCGCGGCGATATGCGGCTGGTGGCATACGTGGTTGAGAACCTAGAACCTAGAACTGAGAACCAAGAAGATTTAACTGACCCCGGTTCTAGGTTCTCAGTTCTAGGTTCTCCGTTGCGCGAGTTTCTTGCGCAACGGCTGCCCAAATACATGCTGCCGAGCGGGTTTGTGCTCCTCGACGCGCTGCCGCTCACACCCAGCGGCAAGCTCGATCGGCTGGCCCTGCCCGCTCCCGCTAGCCAGTCGCCGGCGCTGGAGGCCACGTTTGCCGAGCCCCACTCGGACACGGAGCGCACGCTCGCGGCAATCTGGCAGGCTGTGTTGCACATCGAGCGGCCCGGCAGGCACGATGACTTTTTCGAGCTGGGCGGTCACTCGCTGCTGGTCATGCAGGTCGTCTCGCGCATTCGGGAAGCGTTCGGCGTCGATCTGTCGCTGCGCAGCCTCTTCGAGACGCCGACCATCGCCGGGCTTGCGCTGACCATCGAGCAGGCGCTTCAGCAGAGCCAGCGCCTGAGCCTGCCCGCGATCGAGCCGGTTGATCGCGACCAGCCGCTGCCACTCTCGTTTGCTCAGGAGCGGCTCTGGTTTGTCGAGCAGCTGGATACGACCGTCTCAGCCTATGTTATGTCGACTGTACTGCGACTGCGTGGGCCGCTGGATGTCGCCGCGCTTGAGCAGAGCATCAACCTGCTGGTCGAGCGCCACGAGTCGCTGCGGACCACCTTCGCGGTGAGCCAGGACGGCCCGCTGCAAGTCATCTCGCCGGCGTGGCCGCTGCCGCTGCGGCTGATCGATCTGCCGCCTGACAGCACGCCGGCCGAGATTCGGCAGCAGATCACGGCCGAGCTGCACGCGCCGTTCGATCTGGTGATCGGGCCGCTGCTGCGCGCGACACTGCTGCGCCAGTCCACGAATGAACATATCCTGGTGCTCGCGCTGCATCACCTGATCGCCGACGGCTGGTCGCTCACGATTTTTGTGCGCGAGCTGGCAACCCTGTACGCCGGGCTGATCCAGCCGAATCAAGCGGCGCCGCAGCCTGTAAGCGCGACCTTGCCGCCACTCCTGATCCAGTACGCCGATTTCGCGGTCTGGCAGCGCGGCGCCGCTCAACAAGCGATCCATGCGCAGCAGCTGGCCTACTGGCGGGAGCAGCTCGCCGCCGCCGAGCCGCTGGAGCTGCCGCTCGACTATCCGCGCCCGCCGCTGCAAATCTTCCGTGGAAGCCAGATCCCGCTACGGATCGATCCGGCTACCACGGCGGCGCTGCACGCTCTCAGCCGCCGGCATGATGCGTCGCTGTTCATGACGCTGCTGGCGGCGCTCGACGTTTTGCTGCATCGCTACAGCGGCCAGACCGATCTGCTGGTGGGCACGCCGGTTTCCAATCGCGGCCAGCGCGAGACCGAGGGCCTGATCGGGCTGCTGCTCAACATGCTGGTGCTGCGCGCCGACGTGAGCGACGATCCGCGCTTTGACGAGCTGCTGGCGCGAGTGCGCGAGGTCTGCCTGCACGCCTACGCAAACCAGGACGTGCCCTTTGAGCGGGTCGTCGATGCGATCCAGCCGGTCCGCGATCTGAGCCGTAATCCGCTCTTCCAGGTGGCTTTCTTCTGGCAGAATGTGCCCGCCGTCCTACCGACGCTGGCCGATGTCGAGGTTGAGGCGCTGCCCGCCGCGACCGATACGGCTCAATTTGAGCTGACGCTGAACCTGAGCGAGGCCGACGGCGGTATCCGGGGCTTTGTCGAGTACAACACGGATCTGTTTGCTCCGACGACGATCACGCGGCTGATCGAGCACTACCTGACGCTGCTTCAGGCGATCGTCGCCGAGCCGGCGCAGCGTGTCAGCCGCCTGCCGCTGCTGGACGCCGCCGAGCAGGAGACGCTGCTGCGGACCTGGAATGCTACCGCGCTGCCGTCGCCCGACGCCTGCATCCACGAGCTGATCGCCGCTCAGGCCGTGCGCACGCCCGACGCGATCGCGCTGGTGCACGAGGCCGCTACACTCACCTACGCCGAGCTGTGGGAGCGCGCCGCCCTGGTTGCGGCCAGACTCCAGAGCTGCGGCGTCACACCCGATACGCGGGTCGGCATTTGCCTGCCGCGCACGCCGGATCTGGTTGTCGCGCTGCTGGCAACACTTCAGGCTGGCGGCTGCTACGTGCCGCTCGATCCGACCTATCCGCAG
>DASWTQ010000255.1:0-17414 GCA_036402055.1 Herpetosiphonaceae bacterium | reverse complement strand
ACACTCCTATCAACGACAAACACGCGCCGATCGATACGCCGCGCTCGTGTTCCGGCGACTTATGATCGATTGCCTGAGATCGAGCACATGATAGCAGCGGACAAACAAAGGAACAAGGAAACAAGGGAACAAAGCGATTTCAGTCATATTTTCTTTGTTCCTTTGTTCTTTCGTTCTTTTGTTCTTTTGTTCTCTCCGGTCCTGAGTACTCCGTTTATGCTATACTCGGATCGACCTCATGAAAAGAGAAACCTGTGGATACTCGACCTGTGATTGTCGGCCACCTCAGCCCGGACATTGACTGTCTTTGCGCAATCTGGATTCTGCGCCGCTGGCATGACCTCGAACATGCCGCGCTCCGCTTTGTGCCCTCCGGCCAAACCCTGGATGGAGCGCCGCCCGACAGCGATCCACAGATTCTCCACGTCGATACTGGACGTGGACGCTTCGATCATCACAGCTCCGTCGACCACTCGCTTTCGGCGACCGAGCTGGTGCGGCGTGAGTGCGCGCCCGACGACGGCGTGCTCAAGCGGATCGCGCAGGACGTAACCCGGCTGGACCACGCGCTGGCTGAGGGCGGGACCGCGCCCAACATCTGCGATCTGATCGACGGCTTCAACGCGCTCTACCCCGACACGCCCGAACAGGTCGCTCAAGCCATGTTCGCCAACTTCGACGCGTGGTATGCCAGCGAGGCCAAGCATATGCGGCTGGAAAAAGCCTTTGCCGAGCGCATCGAGTTCGATACGCCCTGGGGCTTTGGCATCGCTATGGAAAGCGACGACGGCGGATCGTCGCGGCTGGCCTACAGCGAGGGCGCCGTGCTTTACGCCTACCGCGACGGCAAGGGCAACATGGGCATCGCCGCGAAGTCACGGGCGCAGGTCGATCTGACTCAGGTGCTGCGCGATCTCAAGCGGCTCGATCCACAGGCCGACTGGTTCTTGCATCCTTCTAAGCGTATGTTACTCTGTGGCACGCCGAAATCGCCGCCGCGCGTCCGCTCCAAGCTGACGCTCGAAGAGCTGGTCGGAGTGCTGCGGGGCGATCATTTGTTTTAGGAACGATGAGGAGATAGATATGCAGGGATTGATCGATCTGCGCTCGGATACGGTCACGCTGCCGTCGCCGGAGATGCGCCGAGCTATGGCCGATGCCGAGCTTGGCGACGATGTGTATGGCGAAGATCCGACCGTCAACCGGCTGCAAGATCTGGCGGCCGAGATGCTGGGCAAGGAGGCCGGCCTCTTTGTCGCCAGCGGCACAATGGGCAATCTGGTCTCGCTGCTGGCCCACGCGCCGCGCGGCTCCGAGGTTATTCTGGGCGATGAGGCGCACATTTTCCACTACGAGCAGGGCGGCGCCTCGGTCGTCGGCGGGCTGGTCTATCACACCGTCCCGACCAATCCGCTCGGCGATCTGCCGCTCGACAAGCTAGCCGCCGCGCTCCGCGATCCCAGCAATCCGCACTACGCGCTGGCGGGCGTGATCTGCCTGGAAAACACGCACAATCGCTGTGGCGGCACCGTGCTTTCGCTCGACTACATCGCTCAGGTGCGCGAGCTGGCGACTGCTAACCAGCTGCCGCTACATCTCGACGGCGCGCGACTGCCGAACGCGGCGGTGGCGCTGGGCGTCGATCTCAAAACCGTCTCCGCGCCCTTCGACTCGGTGCAGCTGGATCTGTCGAAGGGGCTGGCCGCGCCGGTTGGCGGCGTGGTCGTGGGCAGCAAAGAGTTTATCCATCGCGCGCATCGAGCGCGCAAGCTGCTGGGCGGCGGTATGCGTCAGGCCGGAACAATCGCGGCGGCGGGCATCGTCGCGCTGGAACAAATGGTCGAGCGACTGGCGGAAGATCATACTTATGCCCGGTTGCTGGCCGAGGCGCTGGTCGAAATGCCGGATGTGCGGCTTGACCCGGCGAGCGTGCAGACCAATCTGGTCGTCTTCCGGCTCAATCCCCAGCGCTGGACTCCGGCGACCTTTATCGCGGCCATGCGTGAGCACGGAATTTTGCTGGGTGGCTTCGGCGACGATCGGCTGCGCTTCGCGACACACTACGGCATCAGTCGCGCCGACATCGACAAAACGGTCGCCGCCGCACAGCAGGTTCTGCAAACAGGACCATAGTTTGGAGCAGCACGCCGGGCCGCAACTTGCCGCGCAATCCTCCCTGCTGGTATCATAGCGGCCATGCGCGCACTGATTACAGGTATCAACGGCTTTGTCGGCGGACATCTGGCCGAGCATCTGCTGGCCGAGACCGACTGGCAGGTGTTCGGCACGGTTCGTGAGGCCGAGCTATATCTGCCGGCGCTTCGCGAGCACATCGAGGCTACCCACGTCGATCTGCTCGACTCCGCAGCGGTCCAGCGCTGCATCCACGCGATCCGGCCGGATGTCGTGTTTCACCTCGCGGCCCAGGCCCACCTCCCAACGTCGTTTCGCGATCCGGCGGGAACGCTGACCAGCAATATTTTGATGCAGCTGCACCTGTTCGAGGCCATTCGCGCCGCAGCGATCGACCCAACGATCGTCGTGGTGGGCACCGGCGAGGAATACGGCGCGGTGCAGGCCCACGAGCAGCCGGTCAACGAAACAACGCCGCTGCGCCCGGTCAATCCCTACGCCGTCAGCAAGGTCGCGCAGGATATGCTGGCCTACCAGTATTTTGCCGCGCACAAGCTCAAAACGATTCGTATGCGCCCGTTCAACCACAGCGGCCCGCGCCAGGAGGATCGCTACGCCATCACCGGCTTTGCCCACCAGATCGCCAGGATCGAGGCTGGACTCCAGCCGCCGGTCGTGCGTGTGGGCAATCTCCAGGCCCAGCGCGATTTCACGGATGTTCGCGACATTGTGCGTGGCTACCGGCTGGCTGCGGAGCGCGGCGAGCACGGCGAGGTGTATAACCTCGGATCGGGGCAGCCAGTGGCGATCCAGGAGATTCTGGAGCGGCTGCTGAGCCTGAGCACAACCCAGATCGACGTGCAGCCCGACCCCGAGCGGATGCGACCTGCCGACGTGCCGGTGATCGCCTGCGACGCGACACGTTTCCGCGAGCGCACGGGCTGGCAGCCGCAGATCTCACTTGAGCAGATGCTGCGCGACATCCTCGACGATTGGCGAGGCCGGGTCGCGTCCGAGCAGTAGCGGTGCGCCTCCAACACATATATTTTAGGATGACTTAATGTACGCATTGATCATGGCTGGCGGCACCGGCACTCGACTCTGGCCGCGCAGCAGGACGACCAAACCCAAACAGTTCTTGCCGCTGCTGGGCGAGCGAACGATGCTTCAGGAGACCGTCGACCGGATTCTGCCGCTGGTTCCGGCCGAGCAGATTATTATCGCGACCGGCCGTGGCTATACCGAGCTTGCCGGCGAGCAGCTGCCCGACGTTCCGCGCGCCAATATCATCGGCGAGCCCAGCGGCAAAGGCTCCGCGCCCTGCATCGGCCTCGGCGCGCTGGCGGTTCAACAGGACGATCCCGACGGCGTGATGGTTGTGCTCAGCTCGGATCATCAGGTGCAAAAGGCCGCCGAGTTTCGTGAGGCGCTCAAAGCCGCCGAGGAGCTGGCGCAGCAGGGCTATCTCGTCACGCTGGGTATCCATCCGACCGAGCCGCACACGGGCTACGGCTATATTCACCGCCGGGCTGAGCTGGGCCAGTTCAAGGGCTTTACCGCCTACGAGGTCGAGCGCTTCGTGGAAAAGCCGCGCCGCGAGATCGCCGAGCAGTATCTGGAGACCGGCGAGTATAGCTGGAATGCAGGCATTTTCATCTGGCGCGTCGACGCGATCATGGCGGCGTTCGGCAAACACCTGCCCGCCCTCCGCAGTCAGCTGGACGAGATCCAGGCTGCGGGCGGTCCCGGCGATCCCGATGCCTTCAGCGAAATCTGGGCCGGCGTCGAAAATATCACGATCGATTACGGCATCATGGAGCGTGCCGAGCGGGTCGCGGTGATTCCGGTAGACATCGGCTGGAGCGACGTGGGCGACTGGGACACGCTCACCGCGCTGGCAGGCAGCGGCGACAACGTGATCCAGGCTGAGCATGTCGGTCTCGATACGCAGCAAACGCTGGTCTACAGCGACACTGATCGTTTGATCGCCACGGTTGGCCTCGACAATTTCCTGGTGATCGATACCGGCGACGCGCTGATGATCGCGCCTCGGGATCGTGCCCAGGACATCAAGAAGATCGTCGACGAGCTGAAGCTGCGGGGACGGACGGATCTGCTCTAAGTAGAACCTGGAACTAAGAACCTGGAACCTAAGCAGAACAAAGAAATAAAAGAAAGTACCGCTACTCCCCTCGCCTACCGGGGGCGCCCCCTGGGCCTGGAGAGGGGTTGGGGGTGAGGGCCAGCTTCGGCAAGGAGCGCACAATTCAATGATGCAGGCGGTGATTCTGGTCGGCGGGCAGGGCACCCGATTAAGACCGCTGACGCTGACGACGCCCAAGCCGCTGGTGCCGCTGGCGAATCGTCCGGTGATCGAGCATATTGTGCGCTGGCTGGAAGGCTACGCGGTCTCCGAGATAATCCTGGCAACGCAATACCGTGCCCAGGCGTTCGAGCGCTGGCTGCGGCGCTGGAAAGGTGTCAAGGTTCGGGCGGTCGAGGAGCCGGAGCCACGCGGCACGGCGGGCGCGGTTGCGCATGTGGCGGGCGCGCTCCACGGCACCACGATCGTCGTCAACGGCGACAACCTGATGAGCCTGGATCTCGACGCGATGCTGGCGTTTCACCGCTCAGCCGGAGCCAGCGCCACGATCTCGATCGATGCTGTGGCCGATCCGACCGGACGCGGCGTTGTGGTCGCGCATGGATCGGGACGTGTGGAGGAGTTTCAGGAAAAGCCCGCGCCGGGAACGGCCCGCGCCAACACCGTCAACACCGGCGTGTATCTGCTTGAGCCCGAGGCGCTGGCGGCGATCCCACCGGATCGCTTCTGCAACTTCGAGCACGACGTATTTCCGCAATTAATCGCGTCCGGCGCGCCGGTGTATGCGTTTCAGTCCGAGCATACCTGGATCGATACCGGCACACCCGGGGGCTACCTGCGCGCTCAGGCGGCGGTTTTGCGCGGCGCGGCATCAGCGCCGCTCGGCGAGCTAATCGGCGGCGTGTGGCGCGACGACAACGTGACGATCGACGGCGCGGCCAGCGTGGAGGAGTCGGCGGTTGGCTTTGGCACAATCATTGCCTCGCAGGCTGCGATCCGCCTGAGCAGCATCGGCCGTGAGGCGCATATCCTGGCCGGCACGCAGATCACGGGCAGCGCGATCTGGGACGGCTGCCAGGTCGAAGTCGGCGCCGTCGTCGACGCTAGCATCGTCGGGTACAATTGTTACATCGGAGCGGGCGCGCAGATCGCCGGGTCGGTCATCGGCGACAACTGTATCATTCGAGCGGGCGCAGTGCTGGCGTCCGGGACAATCGTTCAACCAGGAACAACATGCCCATGAACATCGCGCAGCGACCACGCCGTCGCTCTCAACTCTAGAACAATCCAGGAGGCGCAAAACGTATGCCCACATCGATCAAATTTGGTACTGACGGCTGGCGTGCCGTGATCGGCGAAGAGTACACCTTTGCCAACGTGCGCATCGTCACACAGGCCGTCGCCGAGTATTTGAAGCAGGAAAATCTCGCATCACGTGGGCTCGTGGTGGGCTTCGATACGCGGTTTGGATCGGAGCGCTTTGCGGCGGCGGCAGCCGAGGTGCTGGCGGCAAACGGCATTCATGTTTATCTGACGCAGAAAGCGACGCCCACGCCAATCATCTCCTACGCGATCCTGGACAAGCACGCGGGCGGCGCGTCGATCATCACGGCCAGCCACAATCCCGGCAGCGATAACGGCTACAAGTACAAGCCGGAGTACGCCGGATCGGCATCGCCCGAGGTCATCGGCAAGCTGGAGGCCAACCTCGGCACGACCGAGGTCAAGCGCATGGAGCTGAAAGACGCCGAGCGCCAGGGCCTGGTCGAGCGCATCGACGGCACGCCGGCCTACATCAAGCAGGTCAGCACGCTGGTCGATCTTGAGCAGATCAAGCGTGCCGGCCTCACGATCATCGTCGACTCGATGTATGGCGCCGGCGCCGGCTACTACCCGCAGATGCTCGACGGTGGCGCGACCAAGATCATCCCGATCAATGCCGAGCGCAACCCGATCTTTCCTGGCATTCGCGCGCCCGAGCCGCTCGACGCAAACCTGACCAAGCTGAAAAAAGTTGTCAAGGAGAGCGGGGCGGATGTTGGAATCGCCTTCGACGGCGACGCCGACCGCGTGGGCCTGGTCGACGAGAAAGGCCGCTTCATCAACCAGCTTCAGGTCTTTGGTCTGCTAGCCTACTACCTGCTTGAGGTGCGCGGCTGGCGCGGCCCGATCGTGAAGTCGCTCTCGACAACCTCGATGGTTGATCGCCTGGGCGAGCTGTACAAAGTCACGGTGCATCAAACGCCGGTCGGCTTCAAGCACATCGGCCCGAAGATGATCGAGGAGAAAGCGATCATCGGCGGCGAAGAGTCGGGCGGCTTCGGCTTTGCGAACCACATCCCGGAGCGCGACGGCATCCTGGCCGGGCTGTTCCTGATCGACTTTATGCTCAAGCGCAACAAAACGCCATCCGAGCTGCTGCAAGAGCTGTTCGATAAAGTCGGCCCGCACTACTACGATCGGCTCGACATGACCTATCCCGCCGATCAGCGCCCGCAGATCATGCAGCGCGTAGCGGATGCGCGGCCCGAAACCCTGGCCGACCAGAAAGTGGTCAATATCTCGACCGAGGGCGGCTACAAGTACACGCTTGAGGATGGCTCGTGGCTGCTGATCCGCTTCTCGGGCACCGAGCCGCTGCTGCGCGTCTACACCGAGACGCACTCGCAGGAAGTCGTCCAGCAGATGCTGTCGGAAGGCCGCGCGCTGACCGGCATCTAGCCCCACGCTCACGGGGCGATTCAAGCGTTGATCGCCCCGCGCTGGTGTGGGTTTTTGGGCGGCGTAGAGGTAAACAAAAGGCCGGAACTTCGCGTTGACAACCCGGAACTTTGCGTTGACAGCGTGTGAACTGTCTGGTATACTTCCGCTGCCTTACACGGAGGTGTGGCCGAGTGGTTGAAGGCAGCTGTCTTGAAAACAGCCAAGCGCAAGCTTCGTGGGTTCGAATCCCACCGCCTCCTCCACAAGAGAAGCCACATTACCAAGAAAACCTGTCCTTTCTGGAGGGATGCGAGAGTGGTTAATCGAGCGGTTTGCTAAACCGTGCACGCGTGAGCGTGTCCTGGGTTCGAATCCCAGTCCCTCCGCCAGAACGAAAGCGTCGAAGTCTGCGTACTTCGGCGCTTTGTTGTGTTTGGCTATCTGATGCTATACTGGTGGCCTCCGATCAACAAACTTCACTCAACGCTGAGGTACGATCATGGCCGATACCCAACAGCTCCTCGCCGAACTCGCGCAGACACGCGGGCAGCTCCTCGATCGTCTGGAGCACTTCACCTATGAGCAGGGCCGCTTCCAGCCCGCGCCCGACGGCTGGTCGATCGCGCAGCACGTCGAGCATATGGCGATCGCCGAGCAGGGCTGCGTGCGAGCGGTGTGGTCGGCGGCGGATGCGCTGCGGCGCGGCAAGCGGCGCTGGAGCGTCGACCCCAGGTTTCAGGGCCGCGCGGTCGAGGAGATCGTGGCGGAAACGTGGCAGCCGGGCCAGCAAGCGCCCGAATATCTGGTTCCGCAGGGCAGCGGCCCGTTGAGCTACTGGATCGCCGTGCTGCGGGCGAATCAGGCGCTGGTCGATCAAATCCCGGCGGCGCTGGACGGCCTCGATCCGGCTGAGATCGTCGCGCCGCACCCGATCTCGGGGCCGTGGGACGCCTTCCAGTGGCTGGCGTTCCTGCGCTATCATCTCCAGCTGCACCACGAACAGCTCGAAGCTGTGACGCAGGCGACCGACTTTCCGCGCTAACAATCGCCGAGCATAGAAACAGGGCGCCAACCCATGACGCCCTGCTCCAGAACTTGAACTTCCCTACGCCGCCTGCAACCGCTGGTCGCGCCAGGTCCGCCAGGCATCACGCGCCACCCGCAGCCCGTGCCAGCCCGCGAAAAGCAGCGGCGGAACGAAAATGATCACCGCCCGGTAGCGCTGCCACCAGACCGGATCGGGCAGCGTGGGGTAGAAGATGTAGGTCAGCGGCACCAGCAGCGAGAGCAGCAGCGCGGTCCTGCCGGTCACGCGCCAGTCGAGCAGCGCCGCCAGCGCCACAAACCACGTCACATACCAGGGCCAGAACCAGACCGCGCCGATCGCGCAGTAGACGAAGAAGATCCACGCGCCCGCCAGCAGCGCGACCCGGAAGTTGCGCGTGACGGCCGCACCGACTAAACACGAAAGCGCCAGGAGCGCCAGCCCTGCGGTTCGCACCCGCTCGTTGACCCAATCGCGGTTGATGCGGGCCAGACTCTGCTGCGTGCGAAAGAACGACTTATCATCAGCAAATTCGCTCCGCTGCTGCGACCATAGATCGCCGGTGGTGGAATTGGATTCGCTGCCGTAGACCACGCGACCACCAGGCCCGCTGAAGACCGAGAGCGTATCCACCAGCGCGGGATGCGGCCAGCCGCCGTAGCGCCACATCGCATACTGCGCATCGGTCGCGATCACATCGCCGAGCGAGTTGATCAGCCGCTGCTGTGGCGGCGCGTCGAACAAAATCTTGAGCGTGTCGGAGCCTTCCCAGTAAGGCCGGTACAGGCTAACGCACAGACTGACAAAGATCAGCAGCGAGCCCGCCGTTTTCCAGGCGCGCTCACGCCAGCTCTGGGCATCCCAGAGCAGCGCCAGGCCATAGAGCGGCAGCAGCGGCAGCGCGATCCACTTTGTCAGCACCGCCAGCGTGAACGCCGCGATCGTCCAGTACCAGTGGCCGCGCAGATGGCAGAGTACGCCCAGCAGAATAAACGTGATCATCAGCACGTCGTTGTGTGCGTTGCCGACGAACTCGATCAGCGCCAGCGGGCTCAGCAGATACAGCGCGGTGCCCCAGCCCTGCTGCTCCGGCTTCCAGCGCTCCAGGATCTTCCAGATCAGCCAGCCGTTGACAAGATGCATTCCAAAGGCCAGCAGCTTGTAGGCCAGCACATAGGTGATCACATGCTGGTTGAAGCTGTTGACCAGGATCGTCAGAATGATCGAGGGATAGATCCAGCCCGGCCCGTAGACCGACGAGACCTGCTTCCAGTTGACCCACTTGTAGAGCGGATCGGTCGCAAACATCGACGGCGGATCGATAAACGGATTGCCGCCGTGCACCACCGCCACCCGGCCAAACGCGATATAGCTGTACACATCGCCGGAGAGCAGATTCGGCAGGAAGAGCAGCGGAATACTCGCCAGCACGGTCAGGCTCATCAGCACGCGCAGCGGCGGCGGCTCCACCGTGCGGCGAAACAGCCGCAGCAGGAGGAGATACACCACGCTGATCGCAGCTACGCTTGCCAGCATCAAAAATGGATGGGTCGCCGCCTCCATCGACCGGCGAGACGCCATCACCTGTTCTTCTGAAAAAAGTGTTTGATAGAACCAGCGCCAATATCCGTCGAGTGGATCAAGCACCTGTCCCGGAGCCCACGATCGGCTGCGCAGATGCATGACCACAAAAAAGCTACAGTAGGCGAGCACATGCAGCACGGCCAGCCCGACCAGCGCCCAATCGCGCTCGATCAGCGTGGGCCGCGCAACTCGCCTGGGAAAAGCTCTGGCGCGGATTCCTTCTCCCAAAGACACGTCAAGCCTCCAGATCCAAAGTCCAGTCGAGAGTCGAGCGAGCATTATACCACCGGGCTATCAGCCGCTTCCCGTGGGACCATGTTATAATGGCGCGAGTCGTTGACATATGTCATCGACACAAGTTGTTCAAAACCGTATGTGCGTCAGCAACTTTCTTGCCAGTATGCATATCACACGGGGAGTCGAAGTTTAATCATGCCAAATCCGCTATCAGGATTGATGGGCGCGTTCAGCCGCGACCTGGGAATAGATCTGGGCACCGCCAACACGCTGGTCTACGCGCGCGGCAAAGGGATTATCATCTCGGAGCCGTCTGTCGTCGCGATGGATAGCCGCACCAAAAAGCCGCTGACCGTCGGCGCGGATGCCAAAGCCATGGTCGGCAAAACGCCCAGCAGCATCGTCGCGGTGCGGCCGCTCAAAGACGGCGTGATCGCCGACTTCAACGTCGTCGAGAAGATGCTGGAATATTTCATCAAAAAGGCCGGCTCGCCGCGCCCGCGCGTGGTGGTCGGCGTGCCCTCGGGCGTGACCGAGGTTGAAAAGCGCGCGGCCAAAGACGCCGCCGAAAACGCAGGCGCGCGTCAGGCGTTCGTCGTCGAGGAGCCGATGGCGGCGGCGATCGGCGCGGGGCTGCCCGTCGAGGAGCCGATCGGCTCGATGATCGTGGACATTGGCGGCGGCACCACGGAGGTCGCGATCATCTCGCTGGGCGGTATCGTCGTCAACCACTCGCTGCGTATCGCGGGCGACGAGATCGACGAGGCCGTGATCCAGTTTGCGCGGCGCGAGTACAACCTGCTGATCGGCGAGCGCATGGCGGAGAAGGCCAAGATCGCGGCCGGCTCGGCCTATCCGCTGGACGAGGAGATCACCGTGACGCTGCGGGGCCGCGACCTGCTGACCGGACTGCCCAAGGCGGTCGAGGTTTCCAGCGTCGAGCTGCGCGAAGGCATGGCCGGTCCGGTCTCCTCGATCGTGGAGGAAGTACGCACCGCGCTGGAAGAAACGCCGCCGGAGCTGGTCGCCGACATCATGGAGCACGGCATTATGCTGGCGGGCGGTGGCGCGCTGCTGCACGGCCTGGCTCAGCGCATCGCGGCCGAGACCAAGATGCCGGTGCACATCGCCGACGATCCGCTGAGCTGCGTGGCGCGTGGCGCGGGCCGGATGGTCGAAGAATTTGCTAATCCCAAGTATCACCGAATCCTGGAGCGTAGCCAGACGAATGGGCGGATGCGGCTGCTCGAAAGCCGCATCGGACGGCGCTAACACTGCACGGGCAGTCGCGGCCTGGCTGCGCTGCTTTGGTAATTGGACGATCGATCATGCGAACTACCTTCGATGCACCGAATGAGCGCCGCTCCCCCACGCTCAGCCGTCGTCGCGTCACGCTGTTGTTGCTGCTGGTTGCGATCGCGCTGGGCTTGATCATCCTGGACGAGCAGGGCCATCTCGATGGTCCCAAAGGCCAGATTCAAGCAGTGCTCCGGCCGGTCGAGCAAAGTCTCACGCAGACACGTATCAGCATCGGCGAGACAATCGGCAGCATAACTGGACAGGGCACGATGCAACGGCGCATCGACGAGCTTGAGCGTGAGGTCGCCGCGCTCCGCGAAGACAATATTCGTCTCAAAACCTACCAGAACAAGATCGGCCTGCTGGAGCAGGAGCTTCAGATTCGCCAGACCTACAGCTGGCAGACGCTGAGCGCGACAGTGGTTCAGGGCAGCACCGACAACGGCCGCCGGATCATTCGCATCAGCAAAGGCAGAGTCGACGGCATCGAGGCGGGCATGGCCGTAGTCAGCAAAGAGGGCGGCAGCCCGGCGGCGCTGATCGGCGTGGTCGATCGCGTGTATGCGCAGACCGCCGATGTGCTGCTGATCACCGACTACGGCTCCACGATCAGCGCGCGCACCGCCGGCACCGAGACGCCCGCCGAAGGTTTGATCGCGGGCCAGTGGCAGCTCGGCAGCCGTATCAAGCTGACCGACGTCAGCCGCGATATTCCGCTGGAAGTGGGCCAGTACATCATCACGGCCGGCCTGAGCAAAGCGCTGGCAACCGACACGCCGATCGCGCAGGTGCCGCCGGATGTGCCGATCGGCACGATCATCAGCGTGGATCAGACCGGTCACAGCCAGACGGCGGAAGTGCAGCCCTTTGTCGATCCCGACCGAGTACGGAATATATGGGTGATTACCGGCCAAAAATAGAACAGCGGATCGCTCGCCAGATGCTGCGCGCGCTGATGCTGCTGAGTCTCGCGCTGGCTCAGACCGCGCTCGCGCCGACCTTCTGGCGCTTTCGTGCCGACTGGGTGCTGATCGCCGTGATAGGCTGGACGATTCTACGCGGCCTGATTCCAGGCGTGCGCTGGGCGCTCTACGGCGGCCTGTCGCTGGATCTGCTGGGCGTGATGCCAGTCGGTAGCCATCTGCTGGCGCTGCTGATCTGCGTAATCGGCGTGGCGCTCGTGACGGAGCCGCTGGATCGCGAGCAGCCGCTGCTGGTAATCGTCGCGATACTGGCGGCCTCGGTGCTCTACGGCAGCATCCTGGCGCTGCTGCTGACGGCGCAGGATTTTAACGTTCCCTGGCGCTACTACACGCTGATTGAGATCTTCCCGACCGCGATCATCAATACTATTCTTGCAATTCCAACGTTTGCTCTGCTGCGCCGCCTCTACAAGCGCGGTCAGCCGACCGTTGAAGCCTAAAGCTATGCGTCGTCTTGTTGTTTTTCGGCTGTGTGTGCTGCTCGTCTTTACCTCGCTGGTCAGCCAGCTGTGGGTTCTGCAATTCAGGGAAGGCGCGTCGCTGGCGACTGACGCACGCGGCAACACCGAGCGCCCGGTCTATGAGCGTCCACTGCGCGGCGAGATCTTTGCCCGCGACGGCAAGACGATCCTGGCCGAAAGCCTGCCCAGCTACACGATCGGTATTTTGCCGAGCCAGCTTCCGCAGAGCGTGCGCGGCCCTGAGCGGCTGGCCATGTTCGCCTGGCTGGACGATCTGCTGCATTTCCAGAGCACGCTGGTTGTCACGCCGAGCGAGCAGCTGACCTACGAGCCGCGACTCAAGCAGGACATCGAGCTGCTGACCGGGCCGTTCGATACGCCGCCGCCGTCGGTGACCGAAGCCTTCACAATCACGGTGCCGCTGTCGCGCTCGGTCGAGGCTTTCAACCTGACGCGCACCTACTCCACGACGCTCGAATTTTACTCGCCGATCGAGAGCACGCTGGCCAATGCGGGACTGCCGGCCTATGAGACCGTGCCGCTGACCACCACGCGCGACCTGGCGATCGGGCGGATCATCGAGGAGAATAAATCGGTCTCGCCGGGATTGCCGGGCGTGCAGGTGGAGCAGAACTACCAGCGCTCCTATCCCAAGAGCGGCGAGGTCATGTCGCTGTCGCATCTGCTGGGCTATGTCGGACCGATCGACCAGTGCGGCATTATCCAGAATAACCCGTACCGTTTCTGGAGCTCGCTCTACATCACGGATACCGAGACGGTTACGACGACGGTCGAGGAGCGACGAGTGGATTTGATCGAGGCGTGTGGCCTCGATCCGTTCGAGCTGGATCGGCAGGGCGATCGCGGCATTCAGTATTTGCTGACCGACCGCATCGGCAAGGATGGGCTGGAGTACACCTACGAGTCGGACCTGCGCGGCCAGCTAGGCGAGAAAAAGATCGAGGTCGACTCGCAGGAGCGCCTGGTTTCTGAGCCGGTCGAGATCCGGCCGACGCAGCTAGGCAACAACCTGGTGCTGACGATCGACTACGAGCTGCAAAAGCAGACCGAGCAGATCCTGCGCAAATGGATCGACGAGTCGGAGCGCCGCCGCCAGACAGCGCCGCCGCCCGCCAAGGAAGGCCAGCCCAACAAGCAGCAGTATTTCCCGATCGAGGCCGGTGTGGCGATCGCGCTGGAGGTCAAGACCGGCCGCGTGCTGTCGATGGTCAGCTGGCCCGCGTTCGACAACAACATTTTCAACCGCCGCCGCACGCAGCAAGAAGTTGACACGATCTTCAACCCGCCTTACCCCAAGCAAGCGCCGGCGATCAACCAGTCGATCCAGGGCTTGTTCCCGCCCGGCTCGACCTGGAAACAGATCTCGGCGGCGGCAGCGCTCGAAGGCGGCTCGATCGCGGCTGACACGCAGATCCGCGACCCAGGCTATATCGACGTCAAAAACACGTTCTTCCAAGATCCGAGCTTCGACCAGCGCTTCCCCAACTCGATCAAGCGCGATAACGGCTGGATCACCGTGCGGCAGGCGCTTCAGGTCTCGTCGAACGTTTTTTTCCAATCCGTGATCGGCGGAACTGAGTTCGTGCGTAATCTGGCCGATGGCGAGAAGCGTCCAGCGTGGGACGAAGCCGGCGAGAAGCTGGCGGATATGGCCTATGCCTTTGGCTTCGGACGGCCGACCGGCATTCCGCTGCCGGGCGAATACCGGGGCGTGGTGCCGTCGAAGTCATGGAAGAAAGCACAGCCCGGTGCGTTCGGTCAAGAAGCCTGGACGATCGGCGACATCTACAACACCACGATCGGCCAGGGTAACCTCCAGGTCACGCCGATCCAGCTAGCGGTTGCGTCGGCGGCGATCGCCAACGGCGGCACGCTCTACCAGCCGCAGATCGTCGAGAAGATCATCGATCCCGACGGCAACCTGGTGCGCGAAATTCCGCCGGTTGAAAACGGCAAGCTGCCGGTCTCGCAGGAGAACCTGCGCGTGATCCGCGAGGGCATGCGGCTGTCGATCACCGACGGCATCGACACCTGCGCGCGCAAAGATGTTTCCGGGCTCGACATCGCGGGCAAGACCGGCACCGCCGAGTATCTTGAGCGGCTGGACCCCAAGAAAGGCCCGACCGAAGACAACATTCGCAAGCGCTCGCACGCCTGGTTCGCCGGATTCGCGCCGTACGACGATCCGCAGATCGAGGTGATCGTGCTGGTCGAGGGCGCCGGCGACATGAACGACGGCTCGGCGACGATCGCGGTGCCGGCCGTAACCGAGATAATGCAGGCCTACTTCAAGGTCACGCCGCCGATCGATCCGGCCACGCCGATCCCGCCGTACAACCTGCCCTGCCACTAGTAGCCTCAGGGCAGTTATGGTAGCATAGCTCAGGGACGTGATCGATCACGTCCCTGTTTGCAACAAGCATCGGTGTGCGGGCGTCGTACCTGGCGTCCCTGAACTAATGATTCAAACCCGCGCCCGGCATAGCGCAACGTTCCCAATCGCTCACCGACGAACGGACGGAAAACAACTGTCATCGTATCGACAGAGAATCCTCGCGCTGTAGTTGACATCTCGATTATAATCCGGCACAACTATGAGTACACCGATCGCGATCAAAGGAACCAAAGACGGACTCCGGCTGATGCTCGCGGAGGATAGCTCCTGGGAAGACCTGATAGCGGCTGTGCGCGGCCAGCTGGAGCGCGGCACCGACTTCTTTCATGGCGCGGAGCTGACGATCGACATCGGCGAGCGGCCCGTGCAGGAAGAGCAGCTGAACGAGCTGCTGAGTCTGATGCGCGAGCATGGCTTGCAGCCGTCGGCGCTGGCTACCAGCTCACGCGAAGGCCGCACTGCCGCCCGCAGCCAGGGCATCGCCACGCGGCCCGCCAATCGCCAGCCGACGGTGGTGCAGCGCGAAAAGGAGCCCGAGGGCGCGCTGCTCGTCGTGCGAACGCTGCGCTCAGGCCAGGTGCTGCGCCATCCCAGCCACATCACGATCATCGGCGATGTCAATCCGGGAGCCGAGGTTGTCGCCGGCGGCAGCGTGCTGGTCTGGGGCCGGCTGCGCGGAACCGTCCACGCGGGCGCGCTCGGCGACCTAACTGCCGTAGTGTGCGCGCTGGAGCTAACGCCCTCGCTGCTGCGCATCGCTGACCTGATGTCGCGACCGCCCGACCAACGGCCGAACGGCCCAGAGACAGCGCGGATCTATGACGAGCAGATCGTTGTAGAGCAATGGGAAGGGATTAAACCTCGACCCGCCTGAGCAAGCACAAGCGTAGATGAGCTGCTGAACGTGTCGCCTGTGTGCCGATCGCTCTGCACGAACGCCAAACCACCACTGAAGCATCGATCACACGAAGCGCGCCCGGTGTATCTCCGGCGAGAAACACACAGGCAGCGCCGACAAACAGCACGGGTCTTATGAAGGAGCGTACCGATGGCGCGGGTTATCACGATTACGTCCGGTAAAGGTGGCGTAGGAAAAACGACGACCACTGCGAATCTGGGAACGGCGCTGGCCATGCAGGGGCAGCGCGTCGTTGCGGTTGACGCCGATATTGGTCTGCGTAACCTGGACGTCGTGATGGGATTGGAAAATCGCATCGTGTACGATCTGGTCGACGTCGTCGAGGGTCGCTGCCGGCTGCGGCAGGCGCTGATCAAAGACAAGCGCTTTCCCGAGTTGTTTCTGCTGCCGGCCGCGCAGACGCGCGACAAAGACGCCGTCAGCCCCGACGATATGATCGAGCTGTGCAACCAGCTGCGCCGTGAGTTTGACTTCGTGCTGATCGACTCGCCGGCCGGGATCGAGGGCGGCTTTCGCAACGCCATCGCCGGTGCCGACGAGGTTCTGATCGTGACGACGCCCGAGGTTTCGGCGGTGCGCGACGCCGACCGCATCGTGGGATTGGTCGAGGCGTTTGAAAAGCACCACCCACGGCTGATCCTCAACCGCATTCGCTCGAACATGGTCGCGCGCGGCGAGATGATGAGCAAAGAAGATGTGGTCGAGATCCTGGCGATCGATCTGATCGGCGTGATCCCCGACGATGAGGCGATCGTTACGTCGACCAACCGTGGCGAGGTCGCGGTGATGCAAAAAGGCTCGCTGGCGGGCAAAGGCTACGTAGACGTTGCGCGGCGGCTGCTGGGCGAAGACGTGCCGATGATTGTGCTGAGCGAAGATCAAAGCTTGCTTGATAAGTTTTTTGGCGCGCTGGGCCTGCGTCCGCGTCGGGCCGCTCGCTAGGCGGGAACTGCGCCCCATTCAATGAATCGTTCGGACGCAGAGTCGCATATGCTGCTTAACGCCTTTTGATTCTGCCACTAAGGACCTGTTTATGAGCTTTTTGGATAATTTGTTTGGCCGCAAACGTGAGACCAGCTCGTCGATCGCCAAAGAGCGACTGCTGACGGTGCTGGTTCATGATCGCGTGAAGCTCACGCCCGACATGCTGGAGGCGATGCGCCGGGAGATTATCGAGGTCATCTCCAAATATGTCGACATTGCCGATCCTGATGCGATCGACGTCAGCCTGATGCGCGGCGAAGAAAGCGACCATTTGAAAGCCGATATTCCAGTACGGCGGTCACGAACGTGATGCAACCAGTACAGCCAAAACCGATTATTTTTCCGCTGTGGGCCAAGATCGCAACGGTCAGTATCATCATTGCGCTCACGATCCTGTTGCTGCAAGAAGTCGGCGGGCTGCTGAATCCGTTCATCTGGGCGGTGATCACCGCGTATCTGCTTAATCCGCTGGTCTCAACGCTGACCAGCCGCACGCGTGTAGCCCGCATCTGGTGGGTGATTCTGATCTATATCGTCGCCGGGCTG
>DASWTQ010000254.1:0-6513 GCA_036402055.1 Herpetosiphonaceae bacterium | reverse complement strand
TTCCCCCTCGCCTGCCGCAGCGGGAGAGGGGGCCAGGGGGTGAGGGCCTGTCCAAGCACATACGAACAAAGGAACAAAAAACCCACAGCGAAACTGCTTGTTCCTTTGTTCCTTTGTTCCTTTGTTCCCTTGTTCCCTTGTTCCCTTGTTCCCTTGTTCCTTTGTTCCCTTGTTCCCTTGTTCCCTTGTTCCCTTGTTTGCCCTACGGGCCAAAGATGGTATGCTACGCCCAAGAGACACATTGATCCTGTGGCCACCGGCCCTGGATTCACAATCTGCTGCGGGATAGCTCATGGCACATAATGTAGATCACTCCGTCATCAAGATCACTACGCTTGCGCAACCGGCGGAGCCCACTGATGGAGCCGATGCCGCCTCCCTGGAATGTCCACCGTCCACCACACAATCGCCGCTGTGGATGGTGACGACGGAGCCCTTGCTTAACCAGTTCGTCTCGGAGCTACAGCGCCTGCGCCGCGCGATCGACGAGCAGCCGCAGATTCACCATGAGCTTAGCTTCTCGCGCGCGGGCCTTCATGCCGTGCGCGCCGCGTTCGCCTCAATGATTCGTCATGGCGAGGAGCAGATCCACAGTCTCGCGCAGCTACTCTGCGCCACCTGGCTTACCTCGTTTCAGGTGCAGAGCGTCGTCATCGGCGAGGTCGAGGCGACCAACGAGCGCTTTACGCTGTCGCAAACCATCGCGCCGAGCGAAGTCTACACCACCACCGACCTCGACCTGGGCAACCGCCAGCTCAACAAGCTGCAATTCCGCACCGAGAGCGGCTGGAGTCGCGCCCTGCTGATCGCCAACAGCGTTGACTACCAGCCGACCGAGGCCAATCGCTACGCGATCCACCGCATCAGCACGCGGATCAAAGCCGAGGAAGAGATCTGGAATAAAGTTGTCGACGAGATCTTTGATCTCGACGCGCTGGTACGCCGCGATAAAAAGCTGCGCCATCTGAGCCGCTATGTGAAAGATATTTTTGGCATCAAGATCGTAGTCGGCAGCGTTATGGACGCGTATCGCGTGCATCAGGCGCTCAAAGATCTGCGCTGGAGCCAGGAGGAGCTTACGGCCCAGCGCATCGAGCCGAGCGCAGCGACCAATCGCCTGGAGTTTGTCGAGATCAAGGATTACCTGGGCGCGGGGCAGCACAAGCGCTCAGGCTGGAGCGCGCTCAAATCCGTTGTGCTGTGGGCCGACAAAACGATCGAGATCCAGATTCAGCCGCTCTACAATTTTCTGCATGAGCGCGAGATGCTGACGCGAGAAAGCCATACCAGCTTTAAGGCGCAGCGTGAGCAGGTGCGGGATCAGGTGGCGGCGCAGGTGCCGCTCTTCCGCTTCTACCGCGATCTGCTGGTGTGGGTCTTTCGCACGCCCGCCGCGCCTCCTCCTGTCCATGAGGGCCTCACCGTGCGCTTGATTCCGTAGCGCGCACCGTTTATACAACCCTAGCACATTGAGATTCACCGACTCGTATTAGTGATTCACGCGAGTGTATCAATGATTCACTGAGTCGTATTAGTGATTCACGCGAGTGAATCGATGATTCACTGAGTCGTATTAGTGATTCACGCGAGTGTATCAATGATTCACTGAGTCGTATTAGTGATTCACGCGAGTGTAGTCGTAGCCCACGCAGTCGTGTTAGACCTACACGCAGTTGGATTAGAGTTCAGATCATGATGTAGCGTGTTCGTGGGGGTTGAGCAGGCCCTCACCCCCGGCACTCACGTGCCACCCCCTCTCCCGTTGCCACAGGCGAGGCGGAAGTATATCGAAAGCCGTGTGTTACCTTCTGGTCTCCGTTGTTCTCTGCTCTTTGTTCTTTGTTCTTTGTTTTCCCTTGGTTCTTGGTTCTTGGTTCTTCGCTCACGCGTAATTTCCGCATCTTTTCCGCCTACATTTTGCGCATGAAAGCATGATGTAGCGCATTGTGAAGCAGTATACGCGTTATTTTCGCACGCTGGACAAAATGATCACGCACGGCGTATAATCGGCGCACAACACAGCAGTTCGCCCCGGTGCACACCACACCAAAGGCGAACCTAGACCACAACAGGAGGCCCTGTCATGGCCGTATCGTCGATTGTACCATGCCCGTCGTTTGGCGCGGATTCCGCGCGCAGGCCCTCACCCCCGGCCCTCACGTGCCACCCCCTCTCCCGTTGCCACAAGCGAGGGGGAAATGTAGCCACCACCTGTGCCGTACCTCCTGATCTCTTCTTGTCCCCGATTCTCTGTTCTTGGTTCTTGGTTCTTCCGTTAGGTTCTTGGTTCTTGGTTCTTGGTTCTTGGTTCTTCGTCCGCGAGGTGTGGCGATGAAAAACGCGACATCTTCCCCAAAGAAAACCACAACCACGCGGAAACGCAAGCCCGCCACGCCCACGCCGGAGCAGATCTTGCGCACGGCGCTTGAGCCCTACGTTAACCTGCGGAAGTTGCAGCATCTCGCCGCCCGTGAGCCCCAGGCGATTCAGCAAGCGCTACTTGTCGATCAGCCGCCGCCCGAGGTCCAGTCAATACTGAATGTGCTGGCGGCGGTGCTGCGGCCGATGCCGGGCGAACAAATCACCCAACCAGCGGATGTGGCAGCGCTGCTGATGGTGGAGATGGGCGCGCTCACCCAGGAGGAGCTACGCGTGGTCTACTTGAGTAGTCGGAATTACGTCCAGGCGATCAAAACGATCGCGTATGGCAATTCAAGGAACCTGACGTTTCGTCCTGTCGAGCTGTTTCATGAGGCAATTCTACGCAACAGCTTCGCGATCATCATGGTTCACAACCACCCCACAGGCGACCCGACACCGTCGTCGGAAGATCTCTACCTCACGCGGCAGATGCAGGAGCTTGGCGACAAGCTAGGCGTCAAAGTGCTGGATCATATGGTGATCGGGCGCGGTAGATGGGTGAGCATCGCCGAAGAATACCCGGCGATCATGCGGCAAGAGTAGCGGCCAGCTATCGACCTCAGACGCGATTAAAAACAAACGCGGGCATGCAGCGTGGCATGCCCGCTCCGTCAAGTTTTGGTTAGCTGGCGCTTAGCGGTTATTGTACAGCGACGTGATCAGCTCGCCGTTGGTCGTGTCGCCGCTCAGCTCCCAGAAGAACACGCCGGCCAGCGACTGATTCTTCATGTAGGTCATCTTGCCGGCCAGCGTGCTCGGCGTGTCGTAGCCCCACCACTGACCGTTGCGGAAGCAGTAGGCCGTGCCGCCGACAGTGCCGTTCGACGGACAGGTGTTCTTGAGCACCTTGTAGTCGTCGATGCCCGGCTCATACGTGCCCGGCGCTGCACCCGTCGCCGAGCCGCCTGGCGCGGCCTGCGTCACGCCCGTCCAGCCACGACCGTAGAAGCCGACGCCCAGCAGCAGCTTGCTGGCCGGAATGCCCTTGCTCTTCAGCTTCTGGATCGCCGCGTCGGAGTAGAAGCCGGCCTGCGGAATGCCCGCGTACGAGGTCAGCGGCGAGTGCGGAGCCGTCGGGCCCTGCGGGTTGAACGCGCCGAAGTAATCGTAGGTCATCGGCATGTACCAGTCGAGGTACTGCGCCGCGCCCGCGTAGTCCGCCGCATCGATCTTGCCGCCGTTGGTGCCGTCAGCCGTGATCGCCGCCGTCACCAGGTTGCCGGAGCCGAAGCGCGCGCGCAGCGCCTGCATCAGGTTCTTGTAGCCGCTGAAGCCGCTGGTATCGCAGCTCAGACCGCAGGAGTTCGGGTACTCCCAGTCGATGTCGATGCCGTCGAACACATCGGCCCAGCGCGGATCTTCGACCAGGTTATAGCACGAGTTGGCAAACGCGGTGGGATTCGCCGCCGCCTGCCCGAAGCCGCCCGACCAGGTCCAGCCGCCGAACGAGTAGAGCACCTTGATATGCGGATACATTCGCTTCAGGCGGCGGAGCTGCCCGAAGTTACCGCGTAGCGCGCCGGCGTCCCAGGTATCGGCCACACCATCCACGCTTCCGGCCGCATCATAGAACTTATCGTAGTCGGCATAGCTATCGCCGATCGTGCACTGGCCGTTCTGCACATTGCCGAAGGCGTACACGATATGCGTCAGCTTGGCCGCCGAGCCGCTGGTGTGAATGTTCTTGATGTGATAGTTGCGGCCGTAGACGCCCCACTGCGTGAAGTAGCCGATGATCTTGCGGCCACCTGGCGGCGGCGGGCTCGCCGTCGGCGTGGGCGTGCCGGGTCGTGGCGTGGCTGTCGGCGGTGCCGGCGTGGCCGTACGGATCGGCGTGGCAGTGCGCACCGGCGTGGCAGTGCGCACCGGCGTCGCGGTGGGCTGTGTACCCGTCACCAACTGCCACAGCGCGGGCGTCGCCGGCGGCGTCCAATCGGGCTGCGAAGTATGCGCTTGAATACACTTGTACTCGCTGCCCCCGTAGCTCACGATTGTTCCGACGGAGTAGGGCTTGAAATTACCGTCCCAGGCTGGAGCAAGCGCCCGGACGTTGGTCGCCGCCAGCACCAGCGTTGCCAGAAAGACGAAGATGGTCAGTATGGAAACAACATTCGCGCGCTGCGTGAATAACCGCTTCATGTGAAACCCCTTTCATATCGCCTAAAGAATTGGGGGGACGCCTGCGCTCTAAGTGCGCAAGCGACGAACGGCCGACCGGATAATGATCTCTCCACCTCCTTGGATGCGATCTGGACGTACCGCCGTTCGGCAAATGGGCCGATCCGCGCCTCATTCTGGCGTTGCCGACCTTACTGCGCCGTAAGCGGCCGCTAAACAAACGTTTAGCCTGGGGGGTGATTCGATCTAGGCGGGCGCAAACGCGCTCCGCTCTTGAGCGGCAAGTCCATGGCCCAGGGGGTAAAGGCCAGGGATGGAAACCGGCAGCCGTCCCCCAAACGGGATACGGCCCCACAGCGCCTGCGCCAGCGTATCGACCGCCGGATCAAGAATGCTGTAGGTGCAAATATATGTCGGAGCCGACGGATAAACCGTCAGATCATACGGCATGCGCAGCGCGGCGACGATCGTCGGCACGCCGCAGGCCAGCAGCGCGTTGACGAGCGCGGCCTGGCCCGGCTGCGAGGCGGCATTGATCGTGCCCACGATCACCAGGTCGTACGCGGCGATGCGCTCGCACAGCCCGTCGATGTCGCTCGACGCAGGCTCGACCGGAACGGGGAACTCGTCGGTCGCCGCGTGCAGCCCGCGCACCGAATCGGCCAGCCGGCAGCTCACATACGACGACGTATCGGCGGGCGTGAGATCGGCAGTCTGCGGCACCACCACCGCGATCCGCGCGGTCGGCGCAAGCTGAAGCGGCAGCAGATTGGCGTCGTCGCGCACCAGCGTGATCGAGCGGGCAGCGATCTCACAGGCCAGCGCCTGATGCGCCGACGAGCCGATCACCTCCAGCGGCGGCTGCGTCTGCTCCGCCAGCCAGCTCTTGAGCGCCAGCACGCGCTCGGCCGAGGCCAGCACATCCGCCTGATCGAGCAGCGAGCGCCGCGCCGCGTGGAGCAGGCCGCTGTACACATTCTGATGCGCGACCGGATCGTTCTTGAGCAGCAGCAGATCCACGCCCGCCAGCGCCGAGGCCAGCGCATCGATCACCAGATCCGGCCCCTGCGCGATCGCGCCCATGTCGAGCGCATCGCTGATCACCACGCCGCCGAAGCCAAGCTCATCGCGCAGCAGGCCACGGATCAGCGCCGGCGAAAGCGTAGCCGGCAGCGGAGAGCCGTTGTCGTAGGCTGGAAACGCGATATGCGCGCTCATCACCAGCCGCACGCCGGCCTCGATCGCGGCCACGAAGGGCGGAATCTCCACCTGGCGCAGCCGGTCGCGATCGTGAGCTACCACCGCCACGCCGTGATGCGTGTCGCTGTCGGTATCGCCGTGGCCGGGAAAATGTTTAGCGGTCGCTGCCACACCGGCAGCCTGCATGCCCTGGATCATCGCCGCGCCCAGCCGCGCCACCAGCTGCGGATCTTCGCCAAACGAGCGCGTGCCGATCACGGGATTCTGCGGGTTGATGTTGACATCGCAGGCGGGCGCGTAGTTAACATTGATGCCCATCGCCGCCAGCTCACGGCCCAGCGCGTAGCCGGTTTGAAACGCCAGCTCCGTCGAGCCGGTCGCGCCGAGCGCCAGATTGCCGGGAAACTGCGCGCCGCCGTCGACCGCAATCAGCTGGCCGCCCTCCTGGTCGGCGGCGATCAGCAGCGGCGGATGACCATTCGCGGCTGCGGCAGCTTGCAGGGCGGCGCTCAGGCTGCGCACCTGCGCGGGATGGCTGACATTGTCGGCGCGAAACAGCGTGATCCCGGCGATCGGCTGGCGCTCCAGCAGCGCGAGAATCTCCGGCGCGGGCTCGGTGCCGATGAAGCTCACGAGCAATTTCTGGCCGATGGCTTGTTCCAGAGTAAGCTGCGTTTGAGTTTGGACGGTCATGGATTAGCCTTTCAGCCCGGTCAGCGCGACGCTCTCGAAGACATAGCGCTGGGCAAAGACAAAGCCGATCAGCAGCGGCAG
>DASWTQ010000253.1:0-30232 GCA_036402055.1 Herpetosiphonaceae bacterium | reverse complement strand
CAGACAGGCGCAGTGCAGCTCGGGGTGTTCCAGCGCGATCACATAGCCCAGGCCCCAGAGCGGCATTTGAAGCGGTTGCGGCGAATCGGATGGCGCGACCGGCTGGCTGCCGCGCGTGATCAGCCACAGCCGAGGCGCGGTGCGCCACTCGCAGCTCGCGAGCGCCTGTGTGAGATACAGCACGCTGCCACAGCCGAGCGCCTGCGCCTGACCCAACGTCTCGCCGGACATCTCGGGATCGAATGGCGTGTCAAGGCTCCACAGATGCGCCACGCCCAGGCACGGCCCACGATCGGCGCTGGCCCAGGCGGCGACGAGCTGCCGCATATCTGACGGCGACAGCGGGTCGATCACATACTCATCCGCCGCCTGCTCTGCGTCGGCGCTGCCGGCATAGACCAGCGTGCAGTGCTCGCCACGCGCTCGGAGTTGCTCTGCCAGCGCGCGACCGGTGCCGCCGCGATCAGCCAGAATCAGCCACGATCCACCTTCGGCTTGCGGCTGGCTGGACCCGAGCGTCGTCTGCTGCCAGGTTGTGTGATGCAGCCAGCGCTGCCAGTGTCCGTGCAGCTCCGGCAGCCGATCGTCGTGCGTTGCCTGACGCAGACGCCCGGTCGCATGGCAGATCCACGTAGGTGCTGCTCCAGCTTCGGCCGAGAGGCTCAGAACCTGGAATTGGTAGGACTCCGGCGACTCAGGTGTCAGCAATATCTGGATCGTCTGCGCCGCGTCGCCGGGAAAAACCAGCGCCTGGCCGATCGCCAGCTCCTCGACCAGTATCTGCTCGGCGTTGAGCGCCGCTGCTCCGGCGGCCAGCGCCATCTCGCTATAGGCTGCGCTCGGCACTCCGACCAGGCCGCTGGCCGGATCGTACTGCGCGAGATCGCTTGCCTGCCGATCGATCGTCACCTCGAACTGGATCTCGCCCCGCGTAAAGGCCGGCGAATAGATGCCCTGTCCCGGCAGCCGGTTGGTATTTCTGGCAGGCAGCGACGGGCCGGCAGTCGCGGACCAGTAGCGCTGCTGCTGGAACGGATAGGTCGGCAGCGCGAGCTTGTGGCGCCGCTGATCGCGGTAGAAGCCGCTCCAGTCGACGCGAACACCGTGTGCGTGCAGCGCGGCCAGACTTTCCAACATCTGCTCGCGATCCGATCGCTGCTGGCGCAGGCTGGGCAGCCACAGCCATGGCGCTTGATCGTCGCTCTCTGCCGCCAGATCCTGGCGGGCCATGCCCAGCAGCACCGGGCGCGGCCCAAGTTCGATGCAGATGTCGTAGCCTCGCCGCTGAAGCGTCTTGACTCCGGCGGCAAACTGGACCGGCTGAAGCACGTGCTCGATCCAGTAGTCTGGCGTTGCCATGCGCGCCGCGTCGACGTCGCCGGTCAGGTTGGTGATGACCTCGATCCTGGGCGCGCTGTAGCGGATCGACCGCGCGACACGAGCGAAATCGGCCAGCATGGGCTGCATCAGCGGCGAGTGAAAAGCATGCGAGACCGTCAGCGCTCGGGTTTTGATCTCGTCGGCTGCGAACTGCGCCGCCACAGCTTCTACCGCCGTCTGCCGCCCTGAGATCACGACATGCTGCGCTCCGTTCAGCGCGGCGATCGCCAGTTCCTGGGCGTGGCCGGCGATTGCGGCACGAACGCGTTCCTCGCCGGCAGAAACGGCCCGCATCGCGCCGTCCAGCGGCAGCGCCTGCATCAGCCGCGCCCGCTCGACCACCAGCCGCAGCCCGTCTTCCAGGCTGAAAACGCCCGCGATACACGCCGCCGCATACTCGCCCACGCTGTGCCCAAAGACCACTGCCGGGACGATTCCCCACGAGCGCCACAGCTCGGCCAGCGCGTATTCCAGCGCTACCAGCGCGGGCTGCGTGTAGAGCGTATCGTCGATCGATGCCGCCGCCGTTGTTTCCGGGTAGAGCACCGCCAGCAGCGACGTGCCCAGCAGCGGCGCCACGATCGCATCGCAGCGGCCGAGCGCCTCGCGAAAGACCGGCTCGGTGGCATACAGCTCACGGCCCATGCCGATGTACTGCGCGCCCTGACCGGTGCACAAAAACGCGATCTTTGGCCGTCGCGGCGTGCGTGTTTGACCGCTCAGCAGCCCCGGCGCGTCTCGCCCGGCCACGAAATCGGCGAGCCGGCTGCGCACCTGAGCCGTCGAGTCGCCGATTACCGCCATGTGATGCGCGAGATACGCCCGTCCGGTGTTGGCCGTGAAGCACACATCCGCCAGCGGCAGCGCAGGATCGGCCGCAAGCAGGCGCTCATAGCTGGCTGCCAGCGCCCGCAGCACCGCCTCGCTCTTCGCCGACAGGCTCAGAATCTCCGTCGCTTCTGCCGCTTCCTCCTCCGGTTCGTCGCGCGGCGGTGCCTCGGCGATCAGCACATGTGCGTTGGTGCCGCTCAAGCCGAACGAGCTAACGCCCGCGATCCGCTGCGCTCCCGACCGGACAGGCCAGGGCGTCGGCGCGGTGGGAATCGTCAGGGGCAGCTCATCCCAGGGAATATGCGGCGATGGTTCGCGGAAATGCAGGTGCGGCGGGATCTCGCCGTGTTGCAGCGCCAGCACAGCCTTGATCACGCCGGTTACGCCCGCTGCGGCTTCGAGATGCCCGATGTTGGTCTTGACCGAGCCCACGATCAATGGCCGGTCGCGATCGTCACCCAGCACCTCGCCCAGCGCCCGCAGCTCGATCGGATCGCCCAGGTTGGTGCCGGTCCCGTGCGCCTCGACATAATCTACATCTGAGGGCTGAAGCTGCGCTTGTTCCAGCGCCTGGCGGATCAAGCTCTGCTGCGCGTGGCCGTTCGGCACGGTCAGGCCGCTGCTGGCGCCATCATGGTTGATCGCCGAGCCACGAATCACGGCGTGGATCGTATCGCCGTCGGCCAGCGCATCGCCAAGCCGCTTGAGGACGAGCACGCCGCAGCCCTCGCCGCGCACAAAGCCATCGGCGGCGGCGTCAAAGGTGCGGCAGCGGCCGGTCGGCGAGAGCGCGCGGCTTTTGGCCAGAAACAGCATCGCCTCGGGCGCCAGCATCGCGTTGACGCCGCCCGCCAGCGCGATCCGGCACTCCTGGTTGCGCAGGCTCTGGCAGGCCAGGTGGATCGCAACCAGCGACGACGAGCAGGCGGTATCGACCGACAGACTCGGCCCGTTGGTGCCCAGAATGTAGGACAGGCGGCCCGACGCGAAGCAGAATCCGGTCCCGGTGCCGGTGTAGGCGTCGATAGTGCTCACATGCTCCGGCCGCGTCTGCATGTTGGCATAATCGCCGATGCCGATGCCGATGAAGGTGCCGGTGCTGGTTTTTTTTAGCCCATCGGGCGCCTGGCCCGCGTGCTCCAGCGCTTCCCAGACGACTTCCAGCAGCAGCCGCTGCTGCGGGTCCAAGCTCATCGCCTCGCGCGGCGCGATGCCGAACAGCTGCGCGTCGAAGCGATCGATGTCCCGCAAGAAGCCGCCCCAGCGCGTGTAGATCTTGCCAGGCGCATCCGGGTTGGCGTCGTAGTAGCGATCGACATCCCAGCGATCGGACGGCACCTCGCTGATCGCGTCGCCGCCTGTGCGCAGCAGCTGCCAGAACTCTTCGGGGCCGCAGACATTCGCCGTCGTGCCCGGCAGCCGGCAGCCCATGCCGATGATCGCGATCGGCTCGGTCCTGGCATATTCGATCGCGTCGAGCCTGGCGCGCAGGCGCTTCAGCGCGAGGGCGGCTCGTTGTAAATGATCCAGTTGCTGGCGGTCTTGAACAGTATCAGTCATCGATCAGCATTTCCAGTTCAGCATCGATCAATTGCTTGATCTCATCTTCGGTCAGCGCCTGTACAGCGGCAAGCTCATCGGGCGGCGCGGATTGCCGGCGCGGCGCGGCGGTCGCTGCGGTTGGGCGCGCGGCAAACAGCCGGTCGGCGAGGTACGTCGTCAGCGCCGCGATCGTCGGATACTCGAACGGCAGCGTGGTAGGCAGCGTGTAGCCCAGGCTTTTTTGCAGGCGATTCTTGAGGTCGAGCACCATCAGCGAGTCCATGCCCATGTCGAAGAAGCCTTGCTCGGGATCGGGTCGCTGCGACGGATCGAGCTTGAGCACGCGTCCGACCTCGGCCTGGACATGCGCCATCAGCAGCTCTTCATGCTCGCCGGCCGGCGCCTGCTCGATCTGCTGGAGCAGCGCGGATGCCGCACCGGCGACCGGCTCGATCGCCGCGCTCGCGGTGGCCTCAATCAGCTCAAGCAGCGGTCGCTGCCCGCTCATCTCATGCAGCTGCCTGAAGGTCGTCCAGTCCACGTCGGCGACGATCTTTTGCGCGAGGCCGCCGCCGGCCAGCAAGGCGATCACATCAAGCGCGGCCTCGGGCTCCAGCAGCCGCAGACCACCCTGCGCCATCGTCGTCTCGATCGCGCTGGTCGCCGCAGCCATACCGCCGCCCGCGATCGGTCCCAGGTTGATCGTCGTCACCGGCGCGCCGGCCTGGCGACCATACTGCCCGAAGATGTCCAGGAAGTGATTCGCGGCGGCATAGTGGCCCAGGCCCTTGGTGCCCCAGACCGGCGACAGCGACGAGATGCAGACGAAGAAGTCGAGATCGAGCGGCCGGCAGAGCTGATACAGCAGCCATGTGCCGCTGACCTTCGGCCGGAGCATTGCCCGCAGCTGCGCCGCATCTAGCTGGTCGATCGTCTGGTAGCTGGTGACGCCAGCGGCGTGAACGATGCCACGAACCGGCGGCATGGTCGTCGCCAGCTCGTCGAACAGATCGGTCATGGCGGCCGCGTTGGCGACATCAGCTCGTGCGACCAGCACCTGCGCTCCCAGCCGCTCCAACTGATCCAGCGCCTCGCGAGCGGCTTTGTCGGCGCCGCTGCGTCCCAGGAGCACGAGATGGCGCGCGCCGTGCTCAACCATCCAGCGCGCATAGCTCAATCCAAGATTGCCAAGACCGCCCGTGATTAGATATGTCGCGTCAGGCCGGATCTCTAGCCCCTGCTGCGGCTCATAGGTTTGATCGTGCTCAAGCCGCGCCACCAGCCGCTGACCGGCGCGCAGCGCGATCTGATCCTCGTGATCGGCGTGCCACACGGCGGCGCAGAGCTGCGCGGCAGACTCGGCGGGCTGCTCCGCGCTATCGAGGTCGATCAGGCCGCTCGGCAGGCGCGGAAATTCCAGCGGCAGCGCCCGGCCCAGACCCCACAGCGGCGACTGCGCCAGCGCCGGGATCGCGTCGAACGGCGCGACCGGCTGCGCGCCACGTGTCACCAGCCACAGCCGGGCAGCGGTGCTGCTCTGCGTATGCAGCGTCTGGATGAGATGTAGCGCGCTGACGACGCCGAGATCCTGATCGCGCTCAAGTGCCGCGACCGTGATCGTGTCGGGCGGCGTGATGTCGAGGCTCCACAGATGGACGATGCCGGAGAGATCACCGCCGGCCAGCACTTTTTGCAGCAGCCGCTGCATATGCTCAGGCTGAGCCGGATCGATCTCGAATGCGTCGGCTGTGATAGCCCTGTAGCGCTCACCGGCCGTCACGATCACGCAGGCCGCTCCATGTGCTTGCAGCTGCTCGCTCAGCCCCGCGCCGACGCCATTTCGGTCGGCGAAGATCAGCCAGCGTCCCGTCTGCTCGTTCGTGTCCGTGGCGCTCGGCAGCGGCCTGGGATGCCAGCGTATATCGTAGAGCCAGCTGTCGAGATGCTCGGCGATCGGTGTTTGGGCGCGCTCCATGCGCTGAAGCCGCAGCCCATCGACCTCGACCAGCAGCTTGCCGGCCGCGTCGAAGACCCGTACACTTCCTTCGAACGTCGCCTCGGCGCGATCGGAGGTTTGCTCGACGGCAGCATGGCTCCACACCTCGCGATCGAGCCGCCCGCCGACGCGCAAGCTGCGCAGGCCAACCGGCAGATACAGCGCGCCGTGCTGCGACAGCATATCCGGCGGCAGCGCGGCGACAAAAACCTGTAGGCAGGCGTCGAAGAAGGCCGGATGCAGCGTGTAATCGTCGGCGGATGCAACGAGCACGTCCGGCAGCTGAAGCAGGCCGAGCGCCTCGCGATCATGACGCCACAGACGCTGAATCCCTTGAAACGCCGTGTGCATCTGCACGCCGTGCCGCCGCAGCTGATCGTAAAAGTCGCTTACGCCGATTGACTCGCGGCAGCGAGCTTGTATGTCTTCCAGCTTGTCGGCGCGGGCGATCTCCCGCTGAGCCTCGCTCGTGGTGCTTGCGGCAGGGTCGTGCTGTCGGCGCCGGATCAGCTCGGCCTCGCTGCGCTCCTTAAGCTGCTGAAGATGCGGCAGATTCTGGAGAATCAGCTCGGCATCAGGGCCGAAATCGAGCAGACAGGCCAGCTCGTCGACGCCGGCCTCGGCAAGCTGCCGCACAACATCCAGGCAGGTGTCGGGCGTGCCGATCAGGCCGCGCGTTGTCGCAAAACGATCGTAGAGCAGATTCACGAACGCATCGATGTCTTCGGGCGGCATCGCGGTAATATCGAAGCTCTGGCCTCGGCTCTGCGCCAGCCCTTTGAGCAGCCCGATATTCGCTTTGAGATACTGGCAGTACGGCTCGCGGGCCTGTTCGCGCACCAGATCGACATCGGCGCCGACAAAGGTATGCACCATCACCGTCACGACACCGGCATCGGCAGCGTGTCCATGCTCGGTTCGCGCCTGTCGATACAGACGGATATTTTCCGCCAGCGTCTCGATGCTCTGATCCAGCACATGCGTCAGCAGGTTGGCGCCGATCGTGCCGGCGGTGATAAACGTCTGCGGATTCCCGGCGGCTGTGACCCACACCGGCAGCGTCGGCTGAACCGGCGTCGGGTAGATCCTGACGGACGCGGGCTGACCTGTGCCGCTTGTGATCTCCATCGGCTCGCCCTGCCACAGCTGCTGAACCGTCTGGATCGCCGCTACCATCTCGGCGTGACGGCTCCGATAGCGCTCGGGAAAGAAGGCAAAATCGTTCGGGTTCCAGCCCGAGGCGAACGAGACGCCTACTCTGCCGCCCGATAGGTTATCGACGACCGCCCACTCTTCGGCGACACGGATCGGGTGGTGCAGCGGCAGCACGACGCTTCCGGCCCGCAGCTGAATCCGGCTGGTCTCGCGGGCGATCGCGGCTTGCAAAACTGCCGGGTTAGGATAGAGCGAGCCAAGTTTCGTGAAATGCCGCTCCGGCACCCAGATGCTTGAAAAGCTGTGCCGGTCGCCGAATTTCGCACTCTCGATCACGAGATGATATTTATCGGCGGCCAGCACATCCTCACTGGCGGCAAAGAACATCAGACCAAAGCGCATACATGCTCCGTAGAATGCAGCAATCTATCGTGCTGGCATGGCGGCGGGCTCGGCAACGGGATCAAGCACGGCGCTGGCGTGCAAAATCCAGGGTTGCCGGGTCGCACCGGCGTGTGTGGCCCGGCCATACACACGAAAGTGTGCGCGGCCTGCGCCATCCTGAGTCATGCTTACTTGAAGCGTCCTGGGCTGCGTGCTGGACAGGAACAGCGGCTGATGCAGTGCCAGGTCGGACAGGTGACATGTGTGTGTGCCAAAGACCTCTGCTGCCGCGCCCAGGGCCATTTCGATATATGCCGAGACCGGAACGACGGTGGCTCCGCCGATCTGGTGATCGTCGAAATACGCCAGCTGGCTGCCGGTCAGATCCAGATCCCAGACGTACGTGTCGGGCTCGTGAGCCAGCGGCGGCAGCGGAACTCCCAGCAGCGGATGGCGCGCCGTTGCCGTGGAGCCGCTGGCTGCGCGCGGTTGCGGGCGCGCAGGATCTGCCGCCGGCGCCGGCTCGCGCCAGTAGCGCTGTCGCTGCCAGGGATAGGTCGGCAGGCGCACTCGCCGGCGCGCGTGCTGCTCGAAGTCCAGCCAGTTGATCGCCAGACCCTGGACGTACAGGCTGCCCAGGCTGTGCAGAATCTGCTGCCAATCCTTGGTCGTGCGGCGCAAGCTCGGCAGCCACACCGCGCGATCATCTTCCAGACTCTGCTGGCCCATGCTGATCAGCACGGGATGCGGCCCGACTTCGAGGAAGACGCGGTATCCCAGGCTGCGGAGTGTGTCCATGCCTGCGGCGAAGCGCACCGGCCGGCGCACGTGATCGACCCAATAGCCGGCGGTTGACATTTCGTCGGAAACAACCGCGCCCGTGACGTTCGAGATGATCGGCAGCTGGGGCGTGTTGTAGCGCACGCTTTGCGCCACCTGCGCGAACGCATCAAGCATCGGCTGCATCAGCGGCGAGTGGAACGCGTGCGAGACCTTGAGCGGCGTAACTTTGACTCCCTGCCCACTCAGCCGCGCGCCGATCTGCTCGATCGCCCGCGTGCTGCCTGAGATAACACAGTGCTTCGGGCCGTTGATCGCCGCGATTGCGACGCTGTCGGCGTACGGCGCGACGGCCGCCGCGACATCGGACTCGGCGGCAAAGACGGCGACCATCTGCCCATCGGACGGCAGCGCCTGCATCAGCCGCGCGCGCTCGACGATCAGCCGCAGCCCGTCCTCCAGGCTGAAGATGCCCGCGATCGTGGCCGCGACGTACTCGCCCACGCTATGCCCGAGCAGCGCTGACGGCGTGACGCCCCAGGATTGCCAGAGCCGAGCCAGCGCGTACTCGACGGCAAACAGCGCCGGCTGTGTGAACGCGGTTTCGTCGAGCAGCGTTTGTTCCGCAGCAGCGGGATAAATGACCGATAGCAGCGGCTGCGGCAGGTAGGGCCGCAGGATCGCGTCGCACTCGTCGAGCGCCTGGCGGAATACGGGCGCCGTCTCGTACAGCGTGCGACCCATATCGGCATACTGCGCGCCCTGACCCGTGAACAGGAACGCGATCTCCAGCGGCTTGCGACCAGCTTTGCCGGTCAACATCGTGTCAGCGGATTGCCCCGCGCTGAATGCCGCTAGTTGTTCACGCGCCTGCTCCAGCGACTCGGCGATCAGCGCCAGGCGCTGCGAAAAATGCGTGCGGCCGGTGCCGGCGGTAAAGCACAGATCGGCAAGCGATAGGTCAGGATATGCGACGAGGAAATCGTGATAGCGCGCCGCGAGTGTCGCCAGCGCCTGGTCGTCCCTGGCCGAAAGCGTCAGGAGCTGCACGGGCTGCTGGCGATCGTCGGCTGGCGCATGATGCTCCGGCGCTGCCGCAAGGACGACATGCGCGTTGGTTCCGCCAAAGCCGAAGGAGCTTACTCCGGCCAGCCGCTGCGTCGCCGTCCAGGGCGTCGCGCCGGTAGGAATCGCGAACGATGTGTCGTCGAGGGTAATATGCGGGTTGAGCGTGGTCAGGTGCAGGTGTGGCGGGATCATGCCGTGATGAAGCGCCAGAGTCGTCTTGATCAGCCCGGCGATCCCGGCGGCAGCTTCCAAATGGCCGATGTTGGTCTTGACCGAGCCGATCCAGCAGCGATCGGCGAGCGTGCGCCCCTGCATCAGCGCCGCCTTGAGCGCGTTGATCTCGATCGGATCGCCCAACGCCGTGCCGGAGCCGTGCGCCTCGATGTAGCTCACCTGGGCCGGGTCCACGCCTGCGTTTTCAAGCGCCTGCCGGATTACTGCCTGCTGAGCCAGGCCGCTCGGCGCGGTCAGGCCATTGCTGCGGCCATCCTGATTCACCGCCGAGCCCTTGATCTGGGCCAGAATCGCATCGCCGTCGCGCAGCGCTGCCGACAATGGCTTGAGCACGACCACGCCGCAGCCCTCGCCGCGAACATAGCCGTTGGCCTGTGCGTCGAAGGTTTTGCAGCGACCGTCCGGCGAGAGCATCTGCGCCTGCGAGAGCGTTACGCTCACGTCTGGTGTCAGGATCAGATTGACGCCGCCGACCAGCGCCAGCTCGCTCTCGCCACGCCGCAGGCTCTCGCATGCCAGATGGACCGCGACCAGCGACGACGAGCAGGCGGTATCGACAGCCAGTGCCGGGCCGCGTAGATCCAACGCATACGACAGGCGGTTCGCGGCGATGCTCAGGGCATTGCCGGTTCCGGCGTAGGCTGTGTCGGCGCTGAGCGGATCGCCTGGAATTCGGGCATAGTCGTTATTGCTGATGCCGATGAACACGCCCACAGGCTGCCCTGCCAGGCGGCCCGGCGCGATCCCGGCGTGCTCCAGCGCCTCCCAGGCAACCTCCAGCAGCAAGCGCTGCTGCGGGTCCATCTGCTCTACCTCGCGCGGAGCCAGACCGAAAAAGCCGGCGTCGAACTGATCGACATCGGCGAGAAAAGCTCCCCGGCGCGTGTTCATCTTGCCGGGCCGGGACTCCGCCGCGTAGAAGGCGTCGGCATCCCAGCGCTGGGCGGGGACCTCGGTAATCGCATCGCCGCCGCTCAGCAGCAGTTCCCAGAACGCGGCAGGCGAGTCTGCGCCCGGCAAGCGGCAGCCGAGCCCAACGATCGCGATGGCCTCGGTTTCGGCCAGACGCTCTCCGGCAGCACGCTCCGTCACGTCAGAGCGCTGCGTCAGGTATCCGGCCAGCGCGCCAATCGTGGGATAGTCGTAGAGCAGCGTCGGCGAAAGCTGCCGATCAAGCCATTCTTCGAGCTTGCCCGAGAGACTCACCAGCTCGGCTGAGGTCAGGCCATAGTTCGCAAAGGGCTGCCAGATGTCGACATCCTGCGGCGCGATGTTGCGCTGCGCCGCGATCTCGTTCGCCAGCCAGATCTGGATCGCTTCGACGGAGATGCGCTTGCTGGGCGTCGGCGAAGCAACGCCGGCTGGGAGCGCTACACGCTCGGTCGTCGGGCTGTCGGCCGGCGCCGGCTGCTGCCACTGCCCGACCACGGAGAGCGTTCCCTGCAAAAAGCCAACCCGACATGCGTGGCGCTGGATCTTGCCGCTGGATGTTTTGGGGATACTTCCGGTTTTGAGGAGCACCACCGCATACACGTCAACCTCGTGCTCTTCCGTGACGGCGCTACGGATCGCTGCGGCTACCTCGTCGCTGTCGAGCTTGCGTATCGCGTGGCGCTCGACCTCCTGCACGATCACCAGCCGCTCTTCGCCGCCAACCTCGACCGAGCAGGCCGCGCCGCCACCTGCCCGCAGCGCCGGATGACTCCGCTCGACCGTCGCCTCAATATCTTGCGGATAATGGTTGCGACCCCGAATAATGACCATATCTTTGAGCCGGCCGGCGACAAACAAGTTTCCCTCATACAGAAAGCCCAGATCGCCCGTGCGCAGAAACGGACCCTCGCCGGTATCGGCCAGGCGAGCGCGGAACGTTTGCTCGCTCTTCTCGGGATAGCCCCAGTAGCCCTGCGCCACACTCGGGCCGGACACCCAGATCTCGCCGACCTGATCCGGCCGGCAGCGGCGCCGCGTCTCCGGGTTGACGATGGCGACTGTGTGGTCGAGCCAGGTATGACCGCAGTGAACCAGCGTGCGGCTCTGCGGCTCTGCCTCACTGCTCGGTACGACCAGTCGCTGGTCAAGCGACGCGCTCTGGAACACACCTTTACCCGGCCCGGCATCGTCGTCGCTGCCCGTGACGAAGAGCGTCGACTCGGCCAGACCGTAGCAGGGATAAAGTGTCTCGCTGCGGAAGCCATACGGCTTGAAGGCGGCGGTGAAGCGCTCGATCGTTTCTGCGCGTACCGGCTCGGCGCCATTGAAGGCGATCTTCCAGTGGCTCAGATCGAGACCGTCGCGCTGCTCGGGCGTGGTCTGGCGCACACACAGCTCGTAGGCGAAATTCGGGCCGCCGCTGGTGGCAGCCTTGTAGCGTGAGATCGCCTGTAGCCAGCGGATTGGACGCTGGAGAAACGCGGTCGGCGCCATGAGCACGCAGGGCACACCCGTATAGACCGCCTGCAAAGCGTTGCCGATCAGTCCCATATCATGGAAGAGCGGCAGCCAGCTCAAGTACGGCGCATCGGGCGGGTGCTGGAGCGCGCTCTGGATCACAGCATGGTTATGCAGCAGATTGCTATGGCTGACCATCACCCCACGCGGCGCGGCAGTGGAGCCCGACGTATATTGCAAAAACGCCAGCGTATCGCCCCGTACCGGCGGCTCGTGCCACTCGTCGGCTAGCCGCTGATCGAGCGTATCGGTCGCCAGACAGGTCAGGCGCTCAAAGTTTGGTATGCGGCTAAACATTTCTGCGATCGTCGGCTGGATTGCTGCGGGCATCAGCGCAATGCGCGGCTGCGCGTCCTCTACCATCACCCGAATGCGCGGCATCGATCGCTCTAGCTTCGCGGGATGCGGAGGATAGACCGGCACAGCAGTAACGCCTGCATACAGGCAGCCGAAAAAGGCGGCAAGGTAATCTAGACCGGCTGGAAAGAGCAGTAGCGCGCGCTCGTCGCGGAGGTTCAGGTGTTGAAGGTGGCTGGCAATCGCCCTGGCCCAGGTATCCAGTTGCCCGTAGGACAGGCGATCTTCTTCAGTTTCGCCGTTGGTGAGAAACACATACGCTGTGTCATGAGATTGGTGGCGTGCTCTCCACTGTAGAAGGTGAACCAATGTCTCCAATTCTCTGGCCGGATCGTGGACCGGACTGTTCAAAGGCATAAATATCCGTGTGTCTTTCCAAACATGAGCAAATTGTTTAGAAAGAATTAAAATCCGATTGCTAGGCAGCATAGCACGCAAGCATAGCCCATGTCTATAGTTTGTTAAGGTTTTTTTACAAAAGTATACAAATACGATGCTCTTGCGGGCTTCGTCGGCACGTTTAGCACTATGATGCTTAATCCCTATTCAATCAATCCGGTACACAAATATGTGTATTATCTTTAGTCCAGCGAAAACCCATGCTGAGTAACTTGTCTTATCAGGTAATTAGTTCGTTTTGTGGCTTTGTAGGGAAATTTATCAATAAATAAAAGCGCGATCCAAGAAGATGGATCGCGCTCGGGGAAAAGCAAAATCCTTTACATTCAGTGTCTGGATCAATGGTTTGTGCTCTTGCTGATCGCCGCATACATCTGTGTATAGATTATAAATTAAACATGTGCAAAATTTGTGATAGCGATAGTTATGTTACATTTTGAAATGTTTATGGGAAAAAATACTTTACAGACTGAATTTTTCCTTATTAGTCCCATAGATGAAAGGAATAGCTTCTACTCCGATCTGAATACTTGCGCGGCAAGGAGAATAGCTGATCCACGTCATAAACAAATTCTGGTACACTAGGGCCAGCAGCAGGTTCGGATGACGACCTGAGTCGCTCGACGATGGGAACGATGGTGACGCCCACGATGAAGCAGGACGAGATCAACCAGCATCCCATGCACACAGTCGCTTTCGCCCGAGTATGGGCCACTACAGGTGGCCTGTTCGCGCTGCCGCCGGTCGCTGTCTGGTGGAGGACGCCCTGATGTTCCTGCCGGCAGCATCGCTCGTTCCGTTCCGATGGCGTATCTCTAGGTGCGCTAAGCTGGTGGCGGACTGCTGCTGGTGGCTCTTCCGTAGTGTGCTGGTGCTGTGGGTGGCGGTAGTGCTGGTTGCCTGGGGCCCGCTCACCACGGCGGTCTGGCAGCATGGCGGTCATGCGACCCCGGAGCAATGGGCCTTTCATATGGTTCTTGACCGGCTGGGCCTGCATCAGCATCACGGTCGTGTGCTCCATGCGCATGATGCATACGGCTTGCATACGCATTCGTCCGAAGATACCGATCCCAATCTCGCGCCGACCCATGCGACCGCAGATCAGATCATGCGTGTCGTGCTCCCAACCAGGCTGCCTGAGCTGACTGCTCCCACGTCGACGATGCTTCTGCTCCAGCCGCTCTGGCACCTTGTGGTCGCTCGCCACGCGATCCTGCCTGAGCCGGTCGTCGAGCGCATCCTGGACTGGTACGATCCGCCCGTGCACCAGGGTATTATCCATTCTCCGCCTGAGAAACCACCGGCGGCGCATTTCTCCCACTCCTCCATGTTCTCCGTCTGAGTGCTCGTCCTGCATAGCTCGCTGCGTGTGGAATCATCACTCAATGCTGCATATTCGCATGTTCTGTCTACGGTATTCAATCAGGAGTTCTGTATGATTCGTGCTACGCATCTTTCCGGCCTGATCCTTCTGGCCCTGCTGTCGATTCTTGTGCCGGCGTCCACCTTCGCTCATGCTCACTATGTCAGCTCGACCCCGGCAGAAGGCTCAACCGTGGCGAGCGCGCCAGCCAACGTCACAATCAATTTTAGTCAGCTGGTCGATGCGTCCAAGAGCCGCATCACCGTGACGAATGCCAGCGGCGCGACCGTCAGCACCGGCGCGGCAACCGCTGTCGCGAACGATGGCAAGGCGCTACAGGTTGCGCTTGCGCCCAACCTCGGGTCGGGCACCTACACCGTCGCCTGGGAAAACGTCTCGGCTGAGGACGGCGAGGCCGACAGCGGCGACTTCACCTTCACCGTTGGTACGGGCGGCACGCCGCAGGCCAGCGCTGCACCAGCGCAGCAGCTGCCGAACACCGGCGCTGGATCATCGCTGCCGCTGCTGATCACGTTCGCCGGTCTGCTGGCTGTGGCCGGTGTGACGCTCCGTGGCTGGGCGCTGCGATCCGCGCGGCGAGAAGGATAATGCCAGCTATGGGTCGAAGAATCTTCGGAGGGGAGCAGCGCACACGCGCTGCCCGTCCCTTCTTCGGGATCGTGCTAGCGCTTCTGCTTGTGCTCGTCGGTGGTGGAACAGCGCGCGCGCATGTGGGCGTTTTGCCGGGAACGGCGGCACCATCCACGAATCTGGCCTTCAACATTCGCGTTCCCAATGAGCGGGACGTGCCGACGGTCGAGCTACGCGTCGTGTTTCCCGAGAATATCACCGTATCGCGGTTTCAGCCGAAAGCGGGCTGGCAGCGGGAGGTCGAGCGTGACAGCGCCGGCCGAATCACCGCCGTCGTCTGGTCTGGTGGCCAGATCGGGGCCGACGAGTACGAAGACTTTACGTTTGTTGGCCGAACGCCTGCCGAGCCGGGCGTGCTGATGTTCAAGGCGTATCAAACCTACCAGGGCGGCGAAACGGTCGGCTGGGAAAACCCGGAAGGCCAGGATAATCCGGCGCCTTTCGTCACTGTTGGGCAAGCGGCAGGGGCGGAAACCGAGGCCGGTCCGGCGATCGAGGGTACGGCGGCTGTTGCGACGAGTGAGGCAGCCGAGCCGGCAACTTCGGCAGTCGTAAGCCCGGCACCCAGCGCCGCTCCGGCCGGGGCAACGTCCTCAGACGCCGAGGCGGCTGCTGCTCCGGCGGACTCCGGGTCGGATCTCGCGCTCTTGCTCGCTCTGGGCGCACTGATCGTCGCCGTGCTGGCGCTGGCCCTTGCCGGGATCGCGCTTCTGCGGCGACGGCCGGCTGCCGAGGGCTAGCGCCGACGACAGGCCAGCGTGATCGGATGCATGTAGCGCGGAGAACGGATCACGGTTTCTCCGCGCCGCGTCCACGCGCTGGCCGTAGCGAAGAAAGTCATACAACGGATGGTTGAAATGAACACACCACCGATCCAGCGCTGGATACAGGATCGCCGCTGGAGGTGGCTGGCTGGCCTGCTGCTCCTGCTTCTGCTGCTCATCCCTCTAACGTCAGTCTCCGCCCACGCCGAGCTGATCGACTCCGATCCCGCTGACGGGGAAGTGCTGGCCACGCCGCCGTCGCGCGTGCACCTCCGATTCTCCGAGCCGATCGAGCGCGAGTTCTTTACGCTCGAAGTGTATACCGCCGATCGAGTACGCGTCGATGGCCGCGATGCCCATATTCCCACCGACGATGTAGCGGCGCTGGAGGCCAGCGTCACGATCCGTGATCCTGGCACCTATACAGTCGTGTGGCGTGTGCTGTCGATCGATGGACACGTCGTGCGCGGCGTGTTCGCGTTCTCGGTCGGCGCGGCTGCTGGAACCGGGCCGTTGCTGGATCTTGCCAGCAGTGGCGCGCCGGTGCAGGTGGGCGCGACCGTGCGCTGGCTGACCTACCTGTTCGCGTTTCTGCTGGTCGGCGGCCTGGCGTTTGGCCCGCTGATCCTCGCGCCGGCCGTGCGATCCAGCGGAATTACGGATGCCGCGCTGCTCAATCGAGCGATCCGGCGCTGGCGCTGGCTGGGCTGGCTGGCGCTGATCTTCCTTTTCGGGCTGAGTCTGGCCGCGCTGCTTGTGCAAGCCGCCGACGCAACCGGCGTGCCGCTCGGGGAGGTGCTGCGCGGCCGGGCGATCAGTCGCCTGCTCACGACGACCTACGGCACGTTGTGGCTGCTGCGTCTGGGCTGTCTGATCGGCCTGGTTGCCGTGCTGGCGATCCTGACGGCGCAAACCCGCGTGGCGCGCTGGACCGGCTGGGCCGGAGTGCTGCTTGGCGCGGCCATGCTGCTCACGATCGCGGCGTCGGGCCATGCGCGCGCGGTGCCCAACCAAACGGTGATCGCTGTGGCCGCTGACTGGCTGCATCTCGTGGCGGGTGCGATCTGGATCGGTGGCCTGGCGCAGCTTGTGCTCGCGCTGCCGGCCCTGCTGCCGACGCTGCCGCTGCCGCAGCGCCGCGCGCTGCTGGGACAGACGGTGCGCCGCTTCTCGCTGGTGGCGGGAGCCAGCGTCGTGGTTTTGGTTGCCACGGGCCTGTACGCGGGCCTGGTGCATGTGCCGAGCTGGCAGGCGATGCTTGATACGGTCTACGGAGCCGTGCTCTCGGGCAAGCTCCTGCTGATCTTGCCGCTGCTGCTGCTCGGCGCGATCAACCTGCTCGTCTTTCACCGTCGTTTCATCCGTGGCCAGCAGGCAGCGCCTACTGCCGCCGAGGATACCCGTGGCCAGCGTCTCTTTGGGCTGGTCGTGCGCGGGGAAATCCTGCTGGCGGTGCTGGTCCTGGCCGTCACCGGCCTCCTCTCCGGCCTACCGCCTGCCGCGACCGAGGCGCCCGATGCTACACCATTTACCGCGACCCAGCCGCTGGGCGCGCTCCAGGCGACGCTCTCGATCACGCCCAACCAGGCAGGTACCAATGAGGTGGTGGTCGCCGTCGCGGATGCCGCCGGCCAGCCCGCGCCGGTTGAGTCAGTGGTGGTCATGGTGCAGCACCAGGAAATGGACATGGGCCAGCGCGAGATCACGCTTGAGCCGGCGGCTCCCGGCCAGTACCGCGCCAGCGGCAACTCCTTGAGCATGGCCGGAGCCTGGCAGGCTACCGTACGTGTCCAGCAGCCCGATCAGGCGGAGCAGACAGCCGCGTTTGATATTACGGTGGGACGCGCACCAGGCAGTAACCGGCCGCGCTTCTCGCCGGCCCGGCTAGTCTGGAATGCGCTCACGCCAGTGACGATCATCGGCGTGGCGGCGCTTGCTGCGGCGGCCCTGATCTTTGTCCAGCGTCCGCGCTTCCCGACCCGGCGGGCGCGGCGCGAGGCCGGGTGGATCGCTGTGGTTCTGCTGATCGTGGGCATATTCGGCACCAGCAACGGCATCGCGACAGCCTACCTGACCACCCAGCCGCCTTCGGTGCCGGCAACGGCGGCCTCGATCGCTCGTGGGCGCGAGGTGTACGCCCAAAACTGCGTGGTCTGCCACGGTCCGACCGGACGCGGCGATGGTCCGGCCGCAGCGACGTTGAACCCGCGCCCGGCCAATCTCCAGGAGCATCTGGCGCAAGGCCACACCGATCAGGAGCTGTACAGCTGGATCTCTGAGGGGATTACCGGCACGGGCATGCCGGCGTTCAAGGAGAAGCTGAGCGACGACGATATTTGGAACGTCATCAATATGATCCGTACCTTCGCGCCGACAGCGGCTCCGGCCGGCGGATCGTAACCCGCTCCTCGCTCAGGCAGCGGCGGCGGCTGGTCTCGGTCGCCGTCCTCCTGATCTTTCTCGCCTATTGCCAGCCTCGCCCAAAGCTATGCGATCGATCCCGCGCTTCGCAGCTATGGCTCTTCGCGCGCCATCGTCGACTATTTCAAATCAACGTGTTGCAGCTCAGGATACCGCTCAGCCAGGGATGCTAGCGAATCCTGGGCTGAACCTTGCAATTGCTGGTCAAAAAAGGCCAGTGTTACGGCCTGCGTGATTTCAAGGCAGGTTGCCGGATCGGTTGCTCCCCGGATGCCGATTAGCTCGCGGAGCTGCCTGACACCTATAAACAACCCAATATCTGTAAATTTCATGTGGTCGCTGCCTGCGATCGTGAAGAGATTCCCCGACGCTTTAAGCACCTCGCCGAGTCCGATGCTGTGTTGTTGCGCCGGGTTGTACGCCTCGACGTATGCCTCCTCGCTGCCGTACACAGCACGCATGATCGCTTGCTCCTCGGCGGGCAGATCTTCGAGCTTGCTCATCAGGCTGCGGCGCTCCCTGATCGCCTGGATATGGTATTGATCGTTGGCCAGCATAAGCAACGGCGCCATCGCTTCAGGCTTGCCGCGCGGAGTGATAAAAACAATGCCGTCCAGATCAACCGCCGCCTTGATCCCGGGCTCATTGAGCGCCAGGTTATAGGCGACTGCGCCTCCAACCGAGTGGCCGATGGCGCCGATCTGTTGGAGATCGATCTTGCCTTGAAACATGGCGCCAAGCTGCCCCTGGTTCATATCGCCCAGCCTGTCGATCACGAATCGCGCATCGTCGGCCATGATCTGCGTAATAATCTCCGCCGGATCAGCCGCCTTAAAGTCGGTTGTCGCCTCGCGCTCCGAAACAATGCGATCAGGGAACACGGTTCCAACCGAGGCATAGGTATGGTCGATAGCCACAACAATATACCCGTGACTGGCCAGATCCTCGCTCTGACTGGTTTGCACTTCCATGGTCGTGCCCGCCCCGTGCGAGAACAGAACCACTGGATAGCTCGGCTGTGCATCTGAGATCTGGAGATCGGCTTTGGAATGCGTGCGCACGAGGCTGAGATGATCAAACACGAAGGCGGGCAGGCCATAGTGAGCAGTGAACAGCCGGATCAGCGCGCGTGAGCCGTGGAAGTATGGGGCGAATGGCTTTGCGTCGTCATTCGTTGCAGGATAGTAAACCTTAACCATCAGCTCGCGTTTTTGGGCTGATGTGTCGAGGAAAGGATCGGCGCGTTTTTCATCGACCAGATGCACGTACTGTATCCCGACAGCGTAGCGGCCGGTCGGTGTGGGCAGCGTAAATACCGGCAGAGCATACGCCAGCAAAGCGGTAGCCACAAGCAAGACCAACGCTACGCCGCCTGCGCTGATCGTGAGCGCTTTCGGCGGTCTGACCTTCGAGAACCTGCCGCCGATGGTTACCAGTCGATAAACGGCAAGTATAATGACAAGCAGGTAGGAGAAAGCCATCTGGTAGCGCAAGCCCTCGTACAGGCCATGGATCAGAAACACAAACAGATTGACGACCACCACCGCCAGCCAAACTCGCTGTGACTGCTTTTTGAAGCTCAGCACCAGAGCCAGCAGGTTCACCAGCAGTAAAACGATCTCGAATGTTCGCATCGGATGACCTCCGGTTGTGATTGGTTGAGCAGGACGGCTACACTGGTCAGCAGCCCTCGCCGTAATCAACGATAACCACCACCTGTCGCAGGTTTATCGTGAAGATGTCGCAGAGCTGTCGCAAACAAACGCCGGTGGCTGGGGAAACTGTACCGAAGGGGAACGCCGCTATTGGCTATGTGGTGCTGTGAGCGGCAGCTGAGGCGCGCGGCAGCCTGATGGTAAATGAGCTGCCCACGCCGACGCTGCTGGCTACCTCAACGCTGCCGCCCATGGCCTCGGTCAGCTCTTTGACCAGCGCTAGCCCGAGACCGACGCCGCTCTGATCGAGCGCTCGGGCCGTGTCGGCGCGGTAGAAGCGGCTCCAGATGCGAGGCAGATCATCTGGCGCAATCCCGCTGCCGGTGTCGCTGACCTGCACACAGATCGAGGTGTGCTCGGCGGCGACCGCGACGACGACCAGTCCGCCGGGTGGCGTGTGCCGCAGCGCATTATGAATCAGGTTGCGCAGCACTTGCTCAAACCTGCCCTCGTCGGCAAGCGCCAGCCCGGGCTCGTCCGTGATCTGCGCCGCAAGCTCGATCCGGCGGCTTCGCCACGCCAGCGGTGCCAGAGTTGCGACAACGCGCTCGGCCACTGTGCCGAGATCAAGCGGCTGGGCCGTGAGTGTCAGCCGTCCGGCTTCGGCGCGCGCCAGCGTGAAAAGATCGTCGATCAAGCGCTGGAGTCGCCGCGTTTCGCGCTCGACGACGGTCAGATCGACCGCGATGCCCGGCGGTAGGTCGGCTTCCTGTCGCAAGATCGCATCGAGATAGGCGCGCTGGGTTGCGACGGGTGTGCGCAGCTCGTGCGACACGCCGGCGATTAGCTCGCGCTGGGCTTGCAGCAGCCCCGCACTCCGATCGCGCTCCACCTGAAGCTCGCGCAGCGTTTGGTCCAGCTGAGCAGCCATAGCATTGAAGTTCGCCTGGAGCCTGGCGATCTCGTCCTGCCCCACAACCGCCACTCGTGCCGTGTACTGGCCCTGGCGCACGGCATCGGTCGCCTGAGCCAGCAGCTCAACCCGCTTGACGATCCGGCGCACCAGCACGTAGGAGAGCAGCACGGCCAGCGGCAGGGCGGCGATCAGCAGGGCGACGGCTAATCCCAGGTAGAGCGTGCCGATCAACGACAGACTCAGCGCCTGCTGGCTAAGCGCATCACCCGCCAGCGATTCGCGTACGGTGCCGCTCGTCAGGGCCACGCCCAGCGAGCAGATCGCGGCGATGGTGCCGGCAGCCAGCACTACCACGAGCTGATCGTGGGTCAGCGCCCACAGCAGGCGCTGCCGGCGCAGACGGCTCCACCAGCGCAGAGCGCGCACAGCACCGCGCAGGATCAGGTAGGTCAGTCCGTGCAGAATGGGCAGTACTGCGCCGGCTGCAATCACGATCGGCAGCGGATTGGCAGACTCGTGCCACCACACCATGATCCCGGCGAGCAGGATCGACAAGACGCTCATGCTGCCTGCCAGCACGCCGGCAGCCGCAAGCTCCGCGACGATCTGCCTCCAGCGCGTGCCCCGGGGTAGCTGCAATCGCAGCGCGAGCATGAGCGCCGCTAGCTCGCCCAGCACGAAACAACCGATCAGGAAAGTTTGGATCATGACGCGAATTTACTCGACATAATCAATGGAGGATCGAGCAGGAGGGGCAGTAGGAAATTGCACAAACAGTCGCATCATCGAGGATCGTCACCGGGCGCGGATGCCGGCTGTAAGCGATAGCCGATGCCCCACACTGTCTCGATGGCTTCTCCCAGCGGGCCGAGCTTTTTGCGCAGCCGCAGCATCGCGTTGTCGACGGAGCGATCGCCGCCGACGTAGCTCTGGCCCCAGACTGTATCGAGCAAATAGCTGCGACTGAAGGCGCGGCCGGGGTTGCGCAGCAGCCGATCGAGCAGGCCGAACTCGATCGGTGTCAGATCGAGCGGCTGGCCGTCGATGGTCGCCTGGTGCGCCGTCGCGTCGAGGCGCAAGCTGCGGTAGCTGAGCACATCCGGCGACGGCGCGCGATCGGCCTGAAGCGTCTGTTGAAGCAGCGCACTGCGTCGCAGCAGCGCCCGTACGCGTGCGATCAGCTCACGGGGACGAAACGGCTTCGTCAGGTAATCGTCGGCGCCCACCTCCATGCCGAGCACCAGATCGGTTTCTTCCCCGCGCGCCGTCAGCATAAGCACGGGCGTCGTGTCGTGCTGCCGAATGCGGCGCAGCACCCCCAGCCCGTCGATCCCCGGCAGCATCCAATCCAGAATCATCAGATCCGGTCGCTCGGCGGCGTGGAGCGCAAGTGCGGCGGAGCCATCCGGCGCATGAGCTACACGGTATCCCTGGGCGTGCAGCTCGCGCAGAATCACGCTCGCCAGGTCGAGCGCATCCTCGACGAGCAGAATGAAAGGCTGATCACGATCCATGCTTGTTACCGACCTCAAATGGGGAGCGCCAGCTCCGGGATAAACGCTGCTCTCGTCCTGGCCTGTCCTTGATTATACCCTTGTGACGGAGGAGGCGCGTGATCTGCGCAGTGTCGGGTGCCTAACTATTCGCCGCGCCGAGCAGTGCTGATCAAACAGGTGCAGACCTCCCTCTGGTGCGGGACCGTGCCGGGATGAGGGAGTACAAAAAGTACTCATTTTTACTCCCTGGTAATAAGGTTGGTCGTCACGTACAATCAAGGAGAGTTCTACTCATCCTACATCTCTAACCGTCGGCTGCAGCCATCCCCCCAGTGCTGCCAGCGCCTTCGATTTTCTTGAACCGAAGCGCGCTGCATTCTTTTCTACGTATCTCACGTGTCACATCAACAGCTGGACCTGATTCAGTGAAAACACCGTCTGCAATGACGAAGGTGGTTGATCGCTTAGCATACCTTCACGTGCCCGAATCACAACCCTCCTCCTGAATACGGAACGACCGCACGTACCGTCTCACGGAACGTACGTCGTATGTTCATGCCCCCCTATGATCTCATGTTCCTGGTCTACTCAGCGTCGCTATGCATGGGAGTATCACTCTATGTCGCCTTGCCTACGCCTCCTCTTCCTGTTCGCCCTGATCGGGTCGCTGATCATCCCGAATGGTCGAGTCTTCGCGCATGAGCCCGACAATGTGTGGGAGAGAAGTCGACCACTCACCAAACTCATTCTCGCCACGCCCGGTCAAACCAAAAAAGTGGCACACGATGGCGCAGTGATCGCGCTTGGCTCGGCCGCAGTGGCTGAGGATACGCCGATCAGCATCACTCCGCTTTCCCAACAGGAGCTGCCAGCCCTCGACGCAGGCATGACCAATGTGACGCAGGGGCCGCGCGGCGGCTATCGCTTCCTCCCGCATGGCACAAAGTTTCAAGAAAAGATTCGGCTTTCCTTGCCGTATGATAAAACGCTGATCCCGCCCGGCCTGACCGCGCAGGACATCAAAACCTTTTATTTTGATGAGCAGACCGGCTCCTGGAAAGAGCTGGAGCGGGTGTCGGTCGATGCGCAGGCGGGCGTCGTCGTCAGTCTGACCGATCACTTCACCGACATGATCAACGCGACAGTGACGGTTCCCGATCATCCCGAGGCGCTCTCCTACAACCCGACCAGCATCAAAGACATCAAAGCCGCCGATCCCGGCTCCGGCATCAATCTGATCGACCCGCCTAGCGCCAACGCGACCGGCGATGTTCGGCTCAGCGTCCCGATCGAGGTGCCGCCAGGCCGCAGCGGCATGCAGCCGAATCTCAGCGTCGCCTATAACTCCGCCAATGGCAACGGCTGGCTTGGTCTGGGCTGGGATCTCCAGCTGCCGGCGATCACCATCGACACGCGCTGGGGCGTGCCGCGCTACGATGCCGCCCTGGAAACCGAGACCTATCTGCTCAACGGCGAGCAGCTCACGCCGGTCGCCCATCGTGGCGAGTTCCAGCCGCGCAGCGACGAAAAGATCTTCCACACCCGCGTCGAAGGCGCGTTTGACCAGATCATTCGCCACGGGAGCCAGCCCAGCAGCTATTGGTGGGAAGTCGTCGCCAAGGACCGCACGCGCTTCTTCTACGGCGGCACGCCGGAAGTGAACGCGCCTACCACCGGCGCGACGCTGGCCGACGACAGTGGCAACATCTTCCGCTGGGCCTTGCAGGAGACGCGCGATCTTAACGGCAATAGTATTGCCTATACCTATGCCCGCGTGACCGATCCCGGCGTCGCAGGCGGCACCGTCCCCGGCGTACAGCTGTATCCCAAGACGATCAACTATACGCAGCTCAACGGCACGCCTGGCGGCTACACCGTCACCTTTCTGCGCGATCGTGAGCTGCCCGCGTTTACACGCCGCGCGGACGTGATCATCGATGGGCGCGGCGGCTTCAAGCAGGTGACGGCGGATCTGCTCAAGCGCATCGAGGTCTCGTTCGGCGGCTCGCTCGTGCGGCGCTACGATCTGACCTACCGCGAGGGCTCGTTCAAGAAAACCCTGCTGACCGCCATCACCCAGTATGGCGAGGATGGGACCGCCTTCCACACCCACGAGTTTGGCTACTACGACGATCTGCATGAAGAAAATGGTACCTATGCGGCCTTCGGTCAGAAGGAGCGCTGGATTACCGGCGCGGATGATGTGACGGCCGGGCTGCTGGGCTATGGCCAGGCCAGCGCGATCAGCGGCAATGTCACCGACAGCATTGGCGGCCACCTGTACCTCGGCTTCAACCCCGTGGCCCCGACCAAACAGGGCTCATTCGGCGGCAAGGTGGGCTATAACGAGAGCACCAGCGATGGCGTGCTGGCATTTCTGGATCTCAACGGCGACGATCTGCCGGATAAAGTCTTCAAAGACGGCGACGGTTTCGCCTTCCGCCTGAACCAGTCTGGCCCGAAGGGCATCACCACCTTTGGAGCGCCTGTCACGCTGCCCACGCTGCCCGCCATCGCCCGCGATGAGGCCAGGATGACCTCGGCCGGCGCGGAAGCCTACCTGGGAGCCAACGTCTTCGTCAATCGGGCGACCACCGTGACCACCGGCTCGATCTATTTCAGCGATGCCAACGGCGATGGCCTGCCCGACTTGATCCGCGATGGACAGGTGCTCTTCAATCACGTGAACGCACAGGGCGTGCCGACCTTCACGACCAACAGCGCGGATACGCCCGTGCCGATCGGTTCAGGCGCGGTCGATGGCACGGATCTGCTCCCCGACTACGACGATCTTTACCAGGAGCAGCTCGACGCCTTCCCGCTCCACGACACGCTGCGCCGCTGGGTCGCGCCCTACGATGGCCGCATCCAGATTACGGGAACAGTCGCGCTGATCGAGGATAGCAGCGCGGCCCGCAGCCAGTACCAGACGGCCGACGGCGTGCGCGTAGCGATCCAGCAGAACAACAGCGAGCTGTGGTCGGCGCGAATCGGCGCGACCGATTACGCGGCCAAAACGCCGACCGGTGTCGACTCGCTGGAGGTGAGCGCCGGCGACCGGATCTACTTCCGCATGCAGTCCGTGCTCGACGGCGCGTACGATCAGGTGGCCTGGAATCCCAGCATCAACTATCTGAGCACGCCCACGGTAACGGATGTTAACGGCCTCGATCCGTACGCGTATCAGGCGGATGCTGATTTTGTGCTGGCCGGGCGCAGCGGTATTCAGGTCCAGATGCCGATCACGGGCACCGTGCGGCTGTCGGGCGATCTCGTCAAGCGTGGTCCGACCACCGACGACGTGACGCTGCTGGTCTTCAAGAACGAGACGCCGATCGTGTCCAGGACGCTGGCCTCGGATCAAACCGGCCCGCTCGCGCTGGATGAGTCGATCCCGGTTGTTCAGGGCGATGCGCTGCGCCTGCATGTGCGCGTCGACTCGCCGATCGACCTGAGCCAGATCGCGTGGACGCCCAGCCTGGTCTATACCGCCGCCGCCAATGGCGTGCCGGTGACCGATGATCAGGGCAATCCGTTGATCCAGGTCGATCCGCCCTATGACATCGATCTTTACCCGGCGAGTAATCTGAGCGCGCCCCAGGAGTCCTGGACCGCTCCGCAGGCCGGCACGATCACGGTTACGCCGCAGCTGACCGGCGACGGCGACGCGGCGACCGATGGCCAGGTGACGTTTACCGTTAAGCGCCAGGGTGCGCTGCTGGCCAAGCAGACGATCACGATCACCGACGGCCAGGCCGAGCAGATCACGCTGCCGCTCGCTGTGCAGGCGGACGAGCAGCTGTATTTCACCTATAGCACCACCGATCCGGCGCTGGCAGTCAGGCTGGCGAACAAAACGGTGACGGTTGCCTACGCCGGCGATCCGCCGCTGGCCGTGCCGAGCGTGTTCTTCAGCGCGACGACGACCGATCTCTACGGCCAGTCCTATCGTGGCTGGAGCTATGCCGGCTACAACGGCAACGGCGATCACGCCACCCAGCCGATCGACGAGTCACGGCTGGTGCTCGACATCGATCAGCTTGAGCAGGACGGCTACGATCCGGCCGAAGCAACAGCGTATGCCTTCAATCCATCGCCAAAAGCCAACCGCTGGGCCGGTCCCGACGACGGCGCGTGGCTGACTGGCGCAACCAGCAGCTCTTCGCGCATAGGCGCCGATACGATCACGGTGCCGACGCCGGATCTGGTCGCAGGCGCGCGGGCGGTCAGCCGGCTCAGCCGCACCAGGCAGACGGCGATCGGCGGCGGCGCGAGCTACCTGTCCGGCTCGCGCTCCACAGGTACCAGCGGCAGTGAGCTGGATTACCTCGATCTCAACGGCGACCGCTTCCCTGATATTGTGGCGAACGGCCGGGCGCAGTACACCACGCCGACCGGCGGCCTGGAAGCCGAGAATCGTGCGCTGGCGGGCCTGGACCTGCCTCGCGACAGCAGCGAGAAGGCGATCAACTTCGGGATCGGCGGCAACGCGGCGCACTTTAAGGCCGATGCGCGCGGCGAGGTCAATACCTCCGGTCAGGCAGCGCCGCGTGGCAACACCACCGGCAGCCAGATGGTGCAGCTGGGCTTTTCGGGCGGTCTGGGCGAGGGCGAGTCGGACGGGGAAACCGCTCTGCTGGATCTGAACGGCGATGGTCTACCCGACCGCGTGTCGATCAGCGGCGGAACCTTGATGGTCGCGCTGAATCTGGGCTATCGCTTTGCCGCAGCCGAGCCTTGGGGCACGGCGGTGCTCAACGATGGGAGCAGCAAGAATGGGTCGATCGGCGCGTCGCTGGGCTACAACGGCGGCATCTACGATTTCGCCGGCGGTCTCTCGCTGACCAAGAACGACTCGGAGACCAGCCAGACGCTCGACGATCTCAATGGCGACGGCCTGCTTGACCGCGTGCGACTTTCGGGTGACAGTATCCGCGTGGCGCTGAATACCGGCAACGGCTTTGCGCCCGAGACGCTGTGGAGCGGTACGCTGTCGGATGATATTTCGACCACCAGCAGCGTGGGCTTCGGCGGCGGTCTGTACTTCACGGTCGGCGTGCCCCTGTGTGTGAAAGCCTGCTATCTGATCATCAATCCCGGCGCGGATTATAACCAGACGATGGCGCGCCAGGAGACGATGTTCCGCGATGTCAACGGCGACGGCTACACCGATCACCTGTTCAGCACGAACGATGGCCTGCTGAAGGTAGCCCGCAATCGCACCGATCGCACCAACCTCCTGAAGTCGATCGACCGTCCGCTGGGCGCAACCATCGACCTGGAGTACGAGCGCGACGGCAATACCTACGATCAGCCGCAGTCGCGCTGGGTGCTCTCCAAAGTCTCCGTCAATGATGGTCATGCCGGCGATGGCGTCGATACACAGGTCACCACCTATCAATACGAGCAGGGCCACTACGATCGCCTGGAGCGCGAGTTCTACGGCTACGCGAAGGTCACGACGGAGCAGCGCGACGCCTCCAACGGCGAGGCGGTGTATCGCCGCGTGATCCGCGAGTTCCACAACGACAGCTTCTACACCAAAGGGCTGCCGAAGCGTGAGCGCATGGAGCGGATGGAGGATACGACAAGCTATCCCTTCACCGAGACCGAGCACAGCTACCGGCTGTACAACGTCGAGACCGGTCAGGAGCTGGTCAATCCGCAGAGCACCACGGCAACAGTCTTCCCGCAGCGCGTGCGCACCGACGAGCGCTTCTACGAGGGCCAGCCGACGCCGGGCAAGACCACCTACACCACCTACGCCTACGATGCGCTCGGCAACGTCACCGGCTTCTTCGACGCGGGCGATACCGGCACCCAGGACGATGTCGCGGCGACGGTCGACTACAGCGATTGTATTCTCGACGCGCCCATCAAGATTGAGGTCAGGGGCAACGGCGTGCTCATGCGCCACCGCGAGGCCACCGTCGATTGCGCGACCGGCAATGTCACACAGGTACGTGAGTATCTAGAGGATGGCAGAGTTGCCGTCACCGATCTTGACTATTTCCCGAACGGCAATCTCATGAGGGTAGTCGATCCCCCGAACGAACGCGGCCAGCGCTACCGGCTCGACTACGAGTACGACTCGGTCGTGCAAACGCATATCGAATTGGTGACCGACAGCTTCGGCTATAGCTCCGGCTCGACCTATAACTTCAAGTATGGCACGACCAACAGCACGACCGACATCAACGATAACCGGACGACCTACAGCTACGATGTGTTTGGCCGAACCAGCAGCATCACCGGTCCGTATGAGCAGGGCGGCGATCCCGCGACGATCCGCTTCGCCTACCACCACGACGCGGCGGTGCCCTGGGCGCTCACGCAGCATCTTGATAAATTCCGCAGCGCTACCGATACCATCGATACCGTGCTCTTTATCGACGGGCTGAAGCGCGTGCTCCAGACCAAGAAGGACGGCACGATCCATACAGGCGCGGATACTTCGCCCACGGATGTCATGGTTGTATCGGGCCGTAAGACCTTCGACTTCGTGGGTCGTGTCGTCGAAGAGTTCTATCCTGTGACGGAGCCGCTCGGCACGCCAGGCACGTTCAACCCAACCTACGATTCGGTCCAGCCGACCCGCACCAGCTACGACGTGCTGGATCGCACGACGCGAACGGTCATCCCCGACAACACCGCGACGACCATGAGCTACGGCTTTGGCGAAGATCGCCTGGGCGCAACGCAGTTCCTGACTACCCTGACGGATGCCAACGGTATTGAGAAGAAGACCTATCACAATGTGCGCGAGCTGACCACCAGCGTGCAGGAGTTCAACACGCTGGAGGACGACACCCAGCAGATCATCTGGACGAGCTATGCCTACGATCCGCTCGACCAGATCGTCACGGTGGAGGACGACCAGCACAATCTCACGCAGGTTGCCTACGACAACTTCGGCCGCAAAACGGCGATCGATAGTCCCGATGCCGGCAAGACCGAGATGGTCTATGACCTGGCGTCGAACATGACCGATAAGATCACCGCCAATCTGCGCGCCGAAAACAAGCGGATTAGCTACGACTACGACTTCAACCGCTTAGCCACGATCACCTACCCCAACTTTACGGGCAACAATGTTGGCTACAGCTACGGCGCGCCTGGCGCGGCGGATAATCGCGCTGGACGGATCACGCTGGTGACGGATGAGTCCGGCTCCGAGGAGCGCTTCTACGGCAAGCTCGGCGAGATCACCAAAGAGATCAAGACCGTCGCCAGCGCAACCCAGGGCGGCAGCCCGAACTCGCCGGAAGTCTATACCACGAACTATCTCTACGACACGTTCGGACGGCTGCAAACCATGACCTACCCCGACGGCGAGGTGCTGACCTACCGCTACGACTCGGGTGGTTTAGTGCGGGAGGCGACCGGCAAGAAGGCCCAGCACACCTACAGCTACTTGCGGCGTCTGGAATACGACAAGTTCGAGCAGCGCGCGTTCATGGAAGCTGGAAACGGCATTCGCACGCAATACAGCTATCGCTCCGATAACCGCCGCTTGGAAAATCTGCAAGCGGGCAAAGGCGCGGGCAATCGCTTCCAGAACCTGAACTACCGCTATGATCCGGTCGGCAACGTGCTTAGCCTCGCCAACGATGTGCTGGTGCCGCAGCCCAACGAGTTTGGCGGCCCGACCAAGCAAACCTACCAGTACGACGATCTGTACCGGCTGGTCGGCGCGTCCGGCAAGTACCAGTTCAATCCTGACAAGACCAATCGCTACGACTTGGCGCTGAGCTACGACACGATCCATAACATCACGTCGAAGCAGCAGCACAACGAGATCGTCCAGCCCTCGGGCAATCCGATCGAGCAGAAGAAGACCAGCTATGACTGGACGTACAGCTACGACGGCGCGCAGCCGCACGCGCCCACGCACATCGGCGATCGCACCTTCCGCTACGATGCTAACGGCAACCAGGCGGGCTGGGATCATGACCAGAACGGCACGCGGCGGAATATTGTCTGGGACGAGGAAAATCGTATCCAGAGTATCTTCGACAACGGCCACGAAAAAACCTACGCCTACAACGACTCCGGCGAACGGGTGATCAAGCGCGGGCCGCAGGGCGAGACCGCCTACATCAACCAGTACTTCACGATGCGCAACCGCGAGGTCGGCACCAAGCATGTGTATGTCGGCGAGACGCGGATCATCTCGAAGCTGATGAAGCAGGATAAGCCGGGCGCGAATCCCAAAGGGCAGGTGCCGCTGGAAAAAGACCAGTACTTCTACCACGCGGATCATCTCGGCAGCACCGGCTACGTCACCGATGCCAACGGCGATCTGTACCAGCACATCGAGTACTTCCCGTTTGGTGAAACCTGGGTCGAGGAGGCCAGCAACACCCAGCGCACGCCCTATCTCTTCACC
>DASWTQ010000252.1:0-29034 GCA_036402055.1 Herpetosiphonaceae bacterium | reverse complement strand
TTCGCGCTGGTCTCGGTAATCATGATCGGCGCATGGTAGCGATCGTAGTAGCTCTGGATCAGTTCGCTAAAGCCGGCGCCATCGCGCTCCACCAGCCGGTAGCGGATCGTGCCGCGCTGATTGAGATCGACCTGCTGGGTGGACCACTGCGGGTAGAAGTTCAAGCCCATGACGTCGATCGGGATCGCGTGCTGTTTGAGCCATTCGAGCGCGGTGTAGCTCACGCCGTTGTTGAGCAGCCAGCCAAACAACGGATGCGTGGAGTCGACGCGGCCGGTGATCAGATCGTAGAACAAGAAGCCGCGACGCTGCTGCTCGACCGCCAGCGGCTCAAGCTCGGCCCGCGTCGATCGGGTCAGGCCGGCCGCCTCGACATGCACCATGACCGCCGAAGGATCGACCGACTGGATCGCGCGAACGGCGCGCACAATACCCTGCGCCAGCGCCAGGCCCACCGCCAGAAAGCCACGATCGCCGCGCAGATAGGGTGGCCAGACGCCGCGCATGCCACACATCAGCGCGTTCACGATCGGCTCGTTGAGCGGCGTGTAGTAGCGAATCCGGCTGCCGTAGCGCTCGGCGACCGCCTGAGCGTAGGCCGCGACCGCCGTGGGATAGCGCGGATCGACAAAGGAGCGATCCAACCATAGCGGCGTGCCGTAGTGCATCAGGTCCAGAATCGGCTCAAGGCCAAGCTCGTCGACGATGTAGGGAATCACCTGATCGGTCCATGACCAGTCGAAAACGCCCGGCTGCGGCTCGACGCGATACCAGGGAATACCCCAGCGAATCATCTGCGCGCCGGCCTGACGCGCCAGCAGGAGATCGTCGCTCCAGTGCTGGTAGTGGCCCATCAGCTCATACTCGTCCAGCGCGCGCAGGCCGGGCCGCGTCTGAGGAATAAAGCTGTCTTCGATGCCGGTAGCCCAGCGAAAATCATCGGCTGTCGCGCCGAACGGCAGACGCTTGCCGGTCGCCTCAGAATCGGGAGAAAGACTCAACGGGGGGTTGCTGCTCACGACAATCCTTCCTGCGAATGTAGGTATCGATAAGGGTTCCAGTGTGGGTAACGAACGAAAATGTGATCTGCCGCTGATCGGCCTCGATCAGCATCGCGCCAAGCTCGGCGTTGTAGCGCACGACGCTGCCGGGCACCGGCGTGCCAAACTCGTAGGGGATGTTTCCGCCCAGGCCATTCACGAAGTAGGGAAACTCATCGAGGACGATCCGCTCATACGTGTGATCGTGCCCGGACAGCACCGCGTCGGCACCCCACGCCTGATACGGCCACTGCATCCAGGCGGTCGAGCCGTGCCGACCCGACGAAAACGGCGCGTGGTGCATGGTAACGATCTTCCAGCAGGCCGTCGAGGCCGCCAGGGACTGCTGGAGCCAGGCCGCCTGGAGCGAGGTCGGCAGGACACCGTCGGGCTCGTGCGGATCGCTGTCGAGCGCAAAGAGCTGCACCGGCGTCCAGAGCAGATCGTAGTAGCGCTCGTTGCCGGGCAGCGTGAAATAGTCGAGATACGGGCCGCCGCCGGAGATCCAGTCGTGATTGCCAAGCGTTGGGAAGAAGCGGTTAATGTCGCTGCCGGTGCCATACTTCCCGTGATAGGGCGCGATAAAATCGTGGTAGTACGCGCCGACGTTGCGATCGATGGTGGATACCTCGCCGCTGGGATAGTTGTTATCGCCGGTGGTGGCGATGAAATCGGGATGCCAGCTGTGCACCAGCGCCGCGACGGCCTGCTCGCCCTGGCTGCCGTTGCCGTAATCGCCGATCACTGCAAAGCGTACGCTGCGCATCGTGGCGAGCATCGGCAGATAGATCCGCGTTTCGGTACTCGCCGGATCGTGGGCCAGCGAGCGAGGCGGCCAACCAAAACTTCCGAGCAGTGCGGCGACAATGATGCTAAACAGGAGCACGCTTCGGAGGCACGTACGAGCGATTCGTCGCATACTATCCTCCGCAGTCGAGATAAATGATTCTCCTTTGTTCCCTTGTTCTTTTGATCTTTTGATCTTTTGATCTTTTGCTCCTTCGCTGGCCCTCACCCCCAACCCCTCTCCCGCTACGGCAGGCGAGGGGAGTTGCGGTACTTGTCTGTTCTCTGTGCTCTATTCTTTGTTCCCTTGTTCTTTTGTTCGTTTGGTTCTTTGTTCGTTTGTTCTCGGCTCTCTCAACTCTGCATACATCAGACTTAACCCGTGCATCCGATTGTCGAGGCCCGGTGATGACCGCTGTATAGTGGCCTACGTCTTGCAGAAAAGCGGCCCTTGAACATACAATGGGCTACTTCGTTCATTACCCCCCAAGTGAAATCCAGATGATAGTGGGCACGACGCAACACGACGACAGCATGCAGGTCTTTGCTCCCATCGAGCAGCTTCTGGCCCAGCCAGGAGCGTCTCGGGCTGTAGCGTCGTCATGTTTCCCTCATCAGCCATCAGCCCATTCGATTGTAAGCCACAGAATGGAGGGGTATCTATGCTAAGCAAAACCGATCGTTGGAGGGAACACACAGGCAGATCCACGACGTACGAGGCCGGAGGTGTACCCAGGGCGTATTGCAGTGAGGAGGATGATCAGAGCTTTGAAGAGATCCGCGACGAGACGTTTGTGATCATCCGCCTGCTCACCACCGAAAGCCCGACCTTCGGCTCAGGGTAACCAGCGCGCGAGCAACATGTCGCGCACGAGCGCCGGATATGCGCTGCGTATCCGGCGCTGTGAGTCTGAAGCCTCAGGACGGGAAACTGCCAAGCACCTGCTGGCGATACCATTCGACCTCGGCGGCTAATCCTTCCCGCGCCGAAGTCGTCGGATGGTAGCCGAGGACGCGCCGCGCCTTGTCGATATTCGCATGCGTCTTAAGCTGATCGCCGGTTCGTCGTGGCTTGCGCACCAGCCTGGCGGGCTTGCCGATGATCTCCTCGATCAGCCGAATGCCCTCGCCGGTAGTAATCGCGGTGTCGCTGCCGATGTTGAAGATCTCGCCCTTGCACTGATCCACATGCTCCAGCGCCAGCACCAGGCCATCCACAATATCGCCCACGTAGGTATAGCTGCGCACATGCTCTTCGCTGCCCTCAAAGATCGGGAACTCACGATCCTCGAACATGCTACGGATCAGGCCGTGGTACAACTTTTCGGGCCGTTCGCGCGGTCCGTAGACCGAGAAGAGTCGGAGCGAGGAGTTGGGCATGCCGTGATCGCGGGCATAGGCCAGCACCAGCTGCTCACCCGCCAGCTTGGTCACGCCGTAGAACGAGGTCGGCTTGGGCTCGGCGGTCTCGTCGCCGGTTGCGTCGTAGCCATAGACCGACGAGGTAGAGATATTGAGAAAGCCCTGGAAGCTGGGTGATGCTTTCGCCGCCTCCAGCAGGCGATGAGTCGCGGTGATGTTGTTCCGCACATAGGTCTCAAAGGTCGTCGTAGCGGAGAGCCCTGGCTGTGCCGCAAGATGATAGACGATCTGGACGTCGCGCAGGGCAGCGCTCAGATCGTCTTGCGCAAGATCCAGCGGCATAAAGGTGACGCCCTGCCGCTGAATGTCACGAATATTCAACTCCTTCAGCCCGCGAGCATAGTAGTCGGTCAAAGAATCGACGCCACGCACAGTATGGCCGAGCGCAACCAGACGCTCCGCGAGATGCGAGCCGATAAATCCTGCTGCGCCTGTTACCAGGATGTTCATCTATAAAGGTCCTCTTATAGCAACGGCAAAGCCGCGATCAAAAATCTGGCATATGCTACAGATTTCGCGCAGGTGTGTCAACTGAGAAGAACAAAAGAACAAAGAAGAACCTAGAACCTAGAACCCAGAACCTAGAACTGAACGAACAAAGAACAAAGAGCAAAGAACAAAGAAGCACCGCTACTCCCCTTCGCCTGCCGCAGCGGGAGAAGGGGCGGGGGGATGAGGGCCTAACCAAGAATTGGGGTGAGGGCCTAACCAAGAACCGAGCAATGGACACGCAAATACACCTCGACGCGAGTCATGTGCCGCACGTTCTCACGTCAAGGTTATGCACCAGATTCTATAGCTTATGAGAGAGCTACGTCGATGAATTTACGGTTGTACTTCGCTTGACGGCTCGCCTGATCGTTCTTCTGAGCGAGATTCCTCAGGTGGCACCGCCGCGAGCGCTATCACTTCCGAGGGATTGTAGTTTTCCGTCACAATCACCGGACAGCGCAGACAAGCCGCCTTTCCTTCCTGGAGCCACCAGCGGCAACGAGGGCGGATACGACACGGCGGCAGCGTTTCAACGACGGCCGGCACTAGCTCGACAGTTCGTACGGCGAGCTGGCACTTTGAACCGTCAAAATGGAGACAGCCACGACCAGCGCAGGGTGCAGCAAAGCGAAATACTTCAGTGGGCTTTACGGGCTCGGATAGAGCTAATAGCTCTTCGGTTACAGGACGCGGTTCGACGAGGTGGAGCAGCCGAGGTTCCTCAACCGTCCCGCCTACCACCCCAAAGATAACACTTCCCGCCATCTCAGGTTGGGCGCTTGGGCACAGCGGCGAGGTGTCAGGTGTTCTTCCTTCGTCCATGCGCAACTCCAAAAGCGTATCGAATGACCTCTATTCAAGCCCTGCCGGATCACTAACTTCTTGAAGAATCTTCTAGCCCCGTAGCGCCTGGACCGATGACTTGCCCTGGCTGCCTGATGTCGCCCCGTGGATCGAACCAGATCCCATAAATGATCGGGCCGAGCGGAATCTTCTGGGTTTGCAGCGCCCGCAGAACAGAGCTAAAAACAGCTTCGGTGAAGTCGTCGACGCTGATGCGGGTATTGGTTGGAAATTGAGCCTGCAATGAAGGATTCGACGAGCCGGCGAACGATTCCGACGTATTGTCAGGCGTGCTCATGGAATGATCCTCCACATCACTAAACGCATCCTCGATTTCAGAATCAGTGTGGTGTAATCCTGTAGCCATCACTACCTCAACCACCTCCCTGAGCGATCAAATAGCGACTGTGGTGCTATATAAGCACAGATCCAACAGCGCCAATCTTTCAATCATCTACCTAAATTCGGCCCTCGCGCCCACACCTCATAGGCTGGTCGATGGGCGGCAGGCGACGCGGCGGCTGTATTGGATCAAAGCGCAAGGGTAGGGTATGATACGCGCACATGCTCGGTCGTGCCGAGAGCAAACACCAACGATTATGTCAAACGATAAATCCTATCGTTAGCAGAAGATCCTCATGACTCGATCCTTTTTGATCACCGGCGGCGCCGGATTCATCGGCTCGTATCTTGTCGAGGCCCTGCTGGCACGCGGCGATCGCGTCAGCATCATCGACGATCTTTCGACGGGCGCAGTCGCCAATATTCGCCATCTCAAGACGAATCCACGCTTCAGCTACACGCTGGACACGATCATGAACGAGCCGACGCTCGCCGAGTTGATCGACGAGTGTGATGTGGTCGTGCATCTCGCGGCCGCCGTGGGTGTGCAGCTGATCGTGCAAAATCCCGTGCGGACGATCGAGACCAATGTGGCGGGCACTGAGGTTGTGCTGAAGTGGGCGGCCAAGAAAGGCAAGCAGGTGCTGATCGCCAGCACGTCCGAGGTCTACGGCAAGAGCACGGATCTGCCCTTCCGCGAAGACGCCGATCTGCTGCTGGGCTCGTCGCATATGAGCCGCTGGAGCTATGCCTGCTCCAAGCTGCTGGACGAGTTTCTGGCGCTGGCGTATCACAAAGAGCGCGATCTTCCGGTCACGCTGGCGCGCATCTTCAACACGGTCGGGCCCCGGCAGAGCGGACGCTACGGCATGGTGATTCCACGCTTTGTGCGCGCGGCGATCCACGACGAGCCGCTGCATGTCTATGGCGATGGGCAGCAGCGGCGCTGCTTCACCTACGTCGGCGATACGGTCACCGCGATCATGGGCCTGCTCGATAATCCTGCGGCGATCGGCGAGATTGTCAACATCGGCAGCCAGAACGAGACCACGATCGAAGGGCTGGCGCGCCGAGTGATTGAGCTGGCCGAGAGTCGCTCCACGATCGTCTTCGTGCCCTACGATCAAGCCTACGAGGCAGGTTTCGAGGATATGCGACGGCGCGTGCCCAGCACGGAGAAACTACAACGCCTGACCGGCAGCGCGCCCACCTTCGATCTCGACAGCATCTTAGAAGCTGTGATCGCCTTTGAGCGCACGCAGTCAGGCATCTGAGCGCAGAGTCGACGAGGTAAAGATCTAGGCGCGCGCCTTTGAGCGGCTAAGCACCTCGCTGATTGTTTCCAGCAGCAGCACGGGCTGAACCGGCTTTTCGAGCACCGTGTATTTGCGCTCCTGAAGCAGCAGCGACCAGCGGCGCAGCGCCTGGGTATCGGCCGAGCACACAATCACCGGAATCTGCTGAGTCATGGGATCAAGCTCAAGCAGGCCAAGCACCATGCCTCCGGCATCCGGTGTCTCCAGGCGCAGATCGAGAAGAATAACATCGGGGAGGGTTTGACGAATAACGGCGTGGGCTTTTTGACCGTTCGTGCAGGTAACAACTCGGTAGCCTTCCTCCGCGAGCAGCAGCTCCAACATCTGGATCAGACCGAGATCATCTTCAATAATGGCAATGGTAGGGGATGCCACGATCCACCTTTCTCCAGGACGATACGCCATCCAGCGTGAACGTCAGAAACCGTAGGATAAGGAGCCAAGGAGCAGGACCTTGACACATATAACGTAGCAGCGGCGTTGTGCCGCGCGTAAAATTTTGTATAAGCGCTACTATAGTAGTATACCCATCCGCCATAGTCGATGCAAGCATGTGGAAATAATCACGAATCGGCACCGGCCCGTCGCCAGGTGTTATATGCATGCTCCCAAATCAAAGATCTCATTTTCCTCAGCCCTGAGCCCGATCAAACACGACTTGATACACCCGACGCTCGATACAACAAGAAGCAGGGGATTGCTCCCCCGCTTCCCGAAAACTGGCAGGCTTATGGCGATTATTTAACGTAGCAGTTGGTTAAGCTGGTTGAGGAAGTCGAGAAGCTGTGTCAGGCCACCGATCAGATCGGTCAGGAAGCCGTTAGGATCGAGCAGACCAGCAACCGCACAGAGCAGGTTGCCGAGCAAGTTGCCCGCGCCTGACACGGCGCTAATGTCAAGTACGATCTCCGACAGATCAACCTGTAATCCGAGCAGGTCGAGGAAGATCGGGCCGATGTCTAGGAAGAGGATCTGGCACGTGGCTTGTGGCATGACGCTGTTGGCTGCGGAGGTTTCGTTAAGCGTAGCATCCGCCCTTGAGAATGACTGGTCGATGTTCTTATAGACGGTGCCACTTGCGGTTGTCGCCGTTCCGATGACTCGGCCGCTGACCCAGAGACCTGTTACGGTGTCATAGCCGAACTGGGTGATCGATACCTGTCCCTTGAAGGCTCCACCGTCCGCGAGCGTTCCCGTCACAGGAATGTTCTTGAGGAAGTTCTTATCCTTCGTCGCCGCCTCGACGCCGCTGAACGGAGCCGCCACGAACGCGCCCATCAGTGCCAGCACAAGTGCCAGCCATGCATACCGGAATTTCATTCCTTTTCCTCCTATGCCCTATCTCAGGCTTCTACTTAGGTACTTCATCGATCCGTTGGGCCGCTATCCCGTTCGGATCTATACCATGGCCTCCGCCTGCCTAATATGAGGTGGCCTGCATATCCTATGCCACAAGATCCAAGCAGTTTTCTATTTTCGAGATTAAGTCCCTAGCCAGCAGAGAAAATTATTGTTACAATTAAAGACGGCATAGGAGTACTCCTATGCTCTATCTCAGGCGCTTATTGGGCCGCTATCCCGATAAGCGCCATTTGTTGTGTAAAATTTTAAGAATTTTTAAGATTTACCCGCATTTTTTCAGCCTTTATTGAGATCTTCCGGCTACACTTAGATTTCTAGGCGTATATATGCTCGACATCGAGAGCGGCACAACCCACAAGATTAGGCCCGCGCAGTCCCCTTCTGTTCTGCGGTTCTTGATTCTTGGCGAGGCCCTCACCCCCTACCACCCGCGCCCATTGCGATAGGAAAGGGGGAATATCGTACATCTTTGTTCGTTTGTTCGTTGGCTGGCCCTCACCCCTGGCCCCTCTCCCACTGCGGTAGGAGAGGGGAAACTGTCGGCACCTCTTGTTCGTTTGTTCTCGCCTTAGGTTCTCCGTTCCCCGTTCTTCCCCTTTGTTCTTTGTTCTGCTGTTCTTTGTTCTCCCGTTAGTACTTTTTGGCAGTTCATACTGGCGGCAAGTCCTGCTTGGATTTCTTGAATTAGCACAAACATCGAGACCTGAACGATGAGCGCCAGGCGCACGAAAACCGCGCCCCAGGCCGAGCCAGCGCTGATCGACAATTTCAAGGCATTGTCCTTGCAAGAGACTAGCACACGACAGATGGTCGTAGAGCGGAGGCAACGGCCAGAAAGAGAGAGAGGATTTTATTGACACAACTGGTAGACTGACATTACTCAGGTTCTCCCCCCACTCCCCCATGAGTAGCGCACCCCCCTTTCATTGCCTGATCGATCGACCATGTCGTCTCGGTTGTATCAGCTGTAGCCGGTTGAGTCGGGTCCAGATCCTGGCCTGCTCAGCAGATAGATGGCTACAGCCGGTTGCACACACAGTGACACATGCCATACCGATCGGGCGCATCACACATCGGGAGGTATCTGTATGAATCAGGCTCATCAGCTTATAACAGTGGAGAACCAGGCCGGTGCTACTCCGAGACCAAACCAGGGGCGACGCGCGGCGCAGACCGCCACACAGCTCTCCCAGCCGCTCCTGGCCTCGCTCTGCGATCGTCTGGCACGCGCAATCGCCGCGCGCGATCCTGTGGGCGCCGGACAAACGCGGGGCACGCTGGCTCGGCTGTCGCTGAAGCATCCCGGCCGATCAGGTCTCGCGCAGAGAGCCTATCATCGAACGATGACCCTGGGAGTGGATGCATAATCGAGTCTGCCGTGGAGCAGATCCTATTTGGAGCTTGAGCAACGGCGCTCCAGTGCAAAGATCCTGGCCATCTGGCCGGGATTTTTGCTTTAAGCTGGCTGCTTTCGAGAGGGTATCGCGCCGGATAGCAGGGATTAGTGAGGCTTCTCCAGGGGCATTCTATAGACTCACCCATTTCGGTGATTCCATTCGCATGAACGTGCGGCTTTGCGCGCGACAGCTCCCGTACTATCCCGATAGTATTGAGGGAAGCTTAAACAAGCTAGCCTGGGCGTTCACATCCACTTCATAGCGATCCCAGACCTGCGACATACATCGCCGAGTTACACATGACTTACGCACCAGTGCTCATAGCCGCGCGATCGAACTGTCATGTTATAAAGGAGGAAGCTCAATGATCCGTGTTGCTCTTATCGACGATCAACCGGATTTCCGCAAGATCACCCGCAAGATTCTTTCTCTACAAGCAGACATAGAGATCGTCGGCGAGGGCGGTAACGGTGTCGAGGCGCTGGAGGTAGTCGAGCAAGCACATCCCGATGTCGTGCTGATGGATCTCCACATGCCGATCCTGGATGGTGTTGCGGCGACCAGACAGATGCATGCGAGCCATCCTGATGTTCAGGTTATTCTCTTCACCTCGTTCGACCATGACAACTCTATTTCTGAGGGCATACGCGCAGGAGCCGTAGGCTATCTGCTTAAAACCGTGCCAGGCAAAACCCTGGTAGCGGCGATCCGGGCCGCCAGCCAGGCGTAACCGACCTGAGCCAGGCGTCGAGGGCCGACGGAACGCGGGTGCTCCAGGACGCGCACCTTAGCGTTCCGTGCCTGTATCGACAGACAGCTTCGGCAAAGCCGCACCTCAGGCCGAGATAGCAGCGTTCCCCGCACATCACACTTCTTCCCCACACGTGACAATCTCATCCTCTTGAAGCTACGAGCCAGCACACGTACAGCTCCATGCTGGAGCGTAGCCGGCGCATTGACAGCCCGAACATGTGTTTTATAATCGAGAGACCGCCATTCGACTCATGGAGGTCTATTGATGCAGCTGTTACGCACGATTCCCGCCCTACCCGTCAAGGCGATTGCTCGTAGCGTCCCGTTCTACCGCGATCTGCTTGGCTTTACGCTGATCCATCAGGATGATGGGATCGCCATCTTTCGGCGCGACGACATCGAGATCCACCTGTGGGAAGCTAGCGATGAAAGCTGGCAGACGCGCAGTGGCAGCGCGGGTGTTGTTTCAGGCGGGGAATCCTTCATCGCCGGTACCGCTAGCTGCCGGATCGAAGTTCAGGGCGTCGACGACCTGCATCACGTCATGCAGCCGCTTAACATCCTCCATCCCAACGCGCCGCTCAGCGATCAGCCCTGGGGCACGCGCGAATTTGCCGTGCTCGACCCGGACAATAATCTGATCACCTTTTTTGAGCGCGTGTGAGATACTGGCAGCAGAACGTCTCACTGATCTAGCGCTTCTGGAGGCCATGTGATGGACCCGGTCGTCATTCTGCTTGCACTTGGCGCGCTGCTCGTGGTTGGATTTCTGCTGTTCAGCATGTTTCGCCGCTGGGGCACCATGCCCACGCCGACGATCACGCCGCCTCCGCAGGTCCCGGCTGAGCTAGCGAACGACTATGAGATCCGGCGATTTTTAGCGCAGGGCAACAAGATCCAGGCGATCAAACGCGTGCGCGAGCTGACCGGCCTCGGCTTGAAAGAATCCAAGGATTATGTCGACCAGCTGCCGATTGGAGCGCCGCTGGAGTATGGCGCGGCCGAGCCCGTGGCGGCTGAGTCCTTGAGATTCGTTCCCGACCCGGCGTTCGAGCAAGAAATCCGGCAGCTGCTCACCCAGCGCCAAAAGATCGAAGCGATCAAGCGCGTGCGCGAGCTAACTGGAATGGGCCTGAAAGAATCCAAAGATTATGTCGACGCTCTGGAGCGGCAGCGCTGACGAGAAGCAGCCGATCGTCGCGGCTGGTAGGCAGCTCATCGATAATGCGCCACGTCTCTGCAATCGACAAAAACGCAATGCCTCCGCTACTCAAATGGCGGAGGCATCGCGCTGTGAGGGTGGAGGTAGATACAGAGCGTACAGCCTCAAGCGAAGCCGTACCGTGCACTAGCCCATCGGCTCGACCGCGCGCTCGTTCAGCGCCGACGTGCCGCCGTCGATCATGCCGCTGCCGAGCAGATAGGCGATCGAGGCCAGGATATGCTGCGGGCCAAAGGTCGGGCAGACGATCGAGCTATTGGCCAGGCCGTCGATCATGTTCTGGATGCCAAAGTGCGGCATTTGCAGGCAGTTGACCCAGGCGTTCTCGGTGGGCATGGCGTTGAAGAACGACAGCAGCGGATACAGCACATTGTCGTTCTCGTTCTGCGCGACGGCGTGCAGATCGGCGAGCCAGTCGGTGTAGGGCTGGATCGTGATCGGGTAGCCCATGTTGCGCAGCGTCTGCGCCAGCGCGCGGAAGTCGGTCCACTCGGGGTTGAGCACGTGGAAGGTCTGGCCGATCGTTTCGCGCTGGAGCGACAGGTGCACGATCGTCTGGGCGACGAAATCGACGGGCGCGAAGTTCTCGACCATGTTGATCTCGGGAGCGCTGCCCATCTGGAGCCAGCCCATCAGCAGCCGCGAGATGAAATCGTCGGTGTTGCACGCGCCGGTCACGCTGTGGCCGGTGATGCGTCCGGGTCGGTAGATCGAGACCGGCAAGCCGCGCTCTTTCGCGGCCATCACCAGATGCTCGGCCACCCACTTGGTCTGCACATAGCCGCTGTCGATGCTGTCGATCGCACCAAGCGCTGCGTTTTCGTTGACGATGCCGTCGCGGCTGCGCTGGGCGGTCGTGGCGGTCGCGATCGTCGAGACATAGTGCAGCGGCTTCATTTTGCCGTGGCACGCCAGGCGGATCACTTCCTGTGTGCCCACGACGTTGGCGGCTTTGAGCGCCGCGTAGGGATAGATGAAGCTGACCAGCGCGCCGCTGTGGTAGATGCCGTCGATCTTGTTAGCCAGCGCCGCGAACTCGCTCTCGGACAGGCCCAGGCGGCAGCGGCTGAGGTCGCCGAGCACCGGCACGATCCGCTCGCTCATCGCCTCATCCCACAGCTGATACTGCTCAAGCACCGTGCGCAGCCGCTGCATACCCTGCTCGCCGGTCTTAGCCCGTACCAGGCAGTGGATCTCGGCGTTGGTAACCTGGAGCAGCTCGTGGAGCATGAACGCGCCCAGGAAGCCGGTCGCGCCGGTCAGGAACAGCGCCTTGGGAGCGGCGGTGAACCAGTCCTCGCGCGGCATCGGGCGGATCGAGAAGTCCAGCGCGGTATCGGCGATCATGTCGATCAGCGGGTCGCAGGCAGCGATGGTGCAGCGCCGCTGAGCGGCCTCGATCGCCTGTGCGCAGCCCGCGACTGTCGGCGACGAGAAAAGGTCGCGTAGCGGCAGATCCAGGCCAAAGGCCGCTTTGATCTGCGAGGTCAGGCGGATGGCCAGCAGCGAGTGGCCGCCCAGCGCGAAGAAGTGGTCGTCGGTGCTGACGCGGCTGAGGCCAAACAGCTCGGCCCAGAGCGAGGCCAGCTGCGCCTCAAGCTGCGTGCTCGGCTCGACAATCGTGCGTTTGGTCTCGCGGTCGGCCGACGTGGGAGCGGGCAGCGCCCGGCGGTCGACTTTGCTGTTGGGCGTGAGCGGCATCGCATGGAGCATCACCACTGCCGACGGGACCATGTACTCGGGCAGCTTGTCGCGCAGGAACTCAAGCAGATCGGCGCTGGTCACATCGGCGTGATGCGCGGCTACTACATAGGCTACCACGCGCTTGTCGCCGGGCTTGTCCTCGCGCACAATCACCACACACTCGCCAACGCCGTGGTGCTGCTGGAGCGTAGTCTCGATCTCGCCCAGCTCGATGCGGAAGCCGCGCACCTTGACCTGGTGATCGATGCGGCCCATGAACGCGATGTCGCCGTTGGACAGATAGCGGGCCAGGTCGCCGGTCTTGTAGAGGCGTGCGCCGGGAGTAGCGCTGAAGGGATCGGCGATAAACTTCTCGGCAGTCAGCTCAGGCCGGTTGAGGTAGCCACGCGCCACGCAGTCGCCGCCGATGTACAGCTCGCCCGGAATACCGACCGGCGTCGGGCAAAGATGCTGATCCAGCACATACATCTGCGAGTTATGGATCGGGCGGCCGATCGGCGGCAGCGCGGCCCAGGCGGCGGGATTGCCGACCAGATCGTGGGCGGTGACGACGTGGGTCTCGGAGGGGCCGTAGTGGTTGTGCAGCGTACAGTTGCCCAGGCGCTCAATCATCCGCACAATCGCGGGCGTCATCTGAAGCTGCTCGCCGGCGGTGATGATCTCGCGCAGGCGGCTGGGCAGCGTCTCCTGCTGCTCGGCGGCCTCGGCCAGGAATTGCAGCGCGACAAACGGTAGGAAGATGCGCTCGACGCCGTCGCGCTCTATGGTCTGCAACAGCTGCACGCTGTCCTGGCGGGTCTCAGCCGAGATCAGCACCAGCGTACCGCCGGAGCACCAGGTCGAGAACAGCTCCTGGAACGAAACGTCGAAGCTCAGCGAGGCGAATTGCAGCGTGGTCGTCTGCTGCTCGGGGCTCCACTGCTGAAGCTGCCAGTTGATCAGGTTGATCAGCGGCCGCTGCGGCATCGCCACGCCCTTGGGCCGTCCGGTCGAGCCCGAGGTGTAGATCAGATACGCCAGGTTGTCGGCGCTGGCGGCGTTGGTCGTCGGCCAGGTCGGCTCGTAGCTGATGCGGTCCCACTCGGTGTCGAGGCAGATCACATGCGCGCTGTGCTGCGGCAGCGTTGCGAGCAGGCGCTCCTGAGTCAGCAGCACCGGCGCCTGCGTATCGGCCAGCATGAACGTCAGGCGCTCCTGCGGATAGGCCGGATCGAGCGGCAGATACGCGCCGCCTGCTTTCAGCACCGCCAGCACCGCGATCGCCATCTCAAGCGAGCGCTCGATGCAGATACCGACCGCGACATCCGGGCCGACGCCCAGCCGCTGAAGATGATGCGCTAGCTGATTGGCGCAGCTGTTCAGCTCGGCGTAGCTCAGCTGCTGGCCGTCAAAGCTCACCGCCGTCGCGTGCGGCGTGCGCGCAACCTGCGCCTCGACCATCTCATGCAGCCGCAGCTCCTCGGCATAGGCCGCCTGCGTCGCATTCCAGTCGATCACCAGCTGGCGCTGCTCATCGGCGGACAGCATCGGCAGCGACGAAACGCGGCGATCGGGGTTGTTGCAAACGCTTTCAAGCAAGGTCTGAAAATGACCCAGCATGCGGGCGATGGTGGCGGCGTCGAAGAGGTCGGTGTTGTACTCGAACGAGGTCAGCAATCCGTTGGGCACCTGGACCATTTCGAGGAACAGATCGAACTGAGCGGTGACGCCGGTATGCTGGCTAACCTCGACCTCCAGCCCTTCGAGATAGAGCGATTCGCGAGGAGCGTTCTGGAGGGCGAACATTACCTGGAACAGCGGGTTGCGGCTCGGGTCGCGCTCGGGCTGCGCCAGCTCCACCACCTGCTCGAATGGCAGGTCCTGGTTGACGAACGCGCCCAGCGCCGTGCCGCGTACACGCTTCAGCAGCTCGCGGAACGAAAGCGCCGGGGCAACATCGGCACGCAGCGCCAGCGTGTTGATAAAGAAGCCGATCAGATCTTCGAACTCGCGGCGGCGGCGGTTGGCGATCGGCGTGCCGATCACGAAATCGGACTGACCGCTGTAGCGCTGAAGCATCACCTGGAACGTAGCCAGCAACGTCATAAACAGTGTCGCGCCTTCACGTTGAGCCAGGGTATTCAGAGCACAGGCCAGGGATTTCGGCAGCACAATCGTCTCACGAGCGCCGCAGAAGGTCTGCTTGGAGGGACGCGGGCGGTCCGTCGGCAGGTTCAGGATCGAGGCACAGCCGCGCAGCTGCTGCTGCCAGTAGGTGGTCTGCTCACTCAGCACCGCGCCGGAAAGCCACTCGCGCTGCCAGATCGCCGCGTCGGGGTAGTGCAGGCTCAGCTCCTTGAGCGGCGCGGCCTGGCCAGTGACGTGCGAGCGGTAGAGCGCGCTCAGCTCGCGCCAGAAGATCGAGAGCGACCAGTCGTCGATCACGATGTGATGCATGGTCAGGAGCAGAATATGCTCTTCCGCGCCCAGCCGGAGCAGCGTCGTGCGCAGCAGCGGGCCGCGCTCAAGGTCGAAGGGGCGGCGCGCATCCATGTCGGCCAGCGTTTGCACGCCCAGCTCTTGCTCGTCGCGGTCCAGCGCTTCCAGATCGATCAGCGGCAGCGCGATCGACAGCGAGGGCAGAACCACCTGCACCGCCTGGTCGTCGATCATGCGAAACACCGTGCGCAGCGACTCGTGCCGCCGGATCACCTCGTTGAAGCTCTGCTCAAGCGCCTCGATGTTCAGCGGGCCCGTCAGCCGAACCGCCTGGGGAACCAGATACGAAAGATTGCCGGGATCGAAGCGCTCGATCAGCCACAGGCGCTGCTGCGCGAACGAGAGTGGCAGCTTACCCGAGGTCGGGCGCTCGATGTCCAGGCTCAGCTCCGGCGCCTCCATCGTGTCATGCAGCTCACAGTTGAACGTCTTGCGATCGAGATACATCTGCGCCAGGTAGTCGACCGAGGCTTCGTCGCTGCCCGCAACAATCGCGGCGACAAGCTCGGCGATCGTCGGCTGCTCAAACACCATCTGCATCGACACATGCTCGCCGAACGCTTCGCGCAGGCGCACCAGCACCTGACCGGCCAGCAGTGAGTGGCCGCCCAGGACGAAAAAGCTATCGTTGACGCCAACCGGCGAAACGCTCAGCACCTCAGACCAGATCGCGGCAATTGCGGACTCGGCGGCGGTACGCGGGGCAACAAAATCCGCTCCAGCGGCTCGGGTCATCTCAGGAGCGGGCAGGGCGCGGCGATCAACTTTACCGTTAGGCGTCAGCGGCAGCGCATCGATCGTAACGACGGCCCAGGGAACCATGTATTCCGGCAGCTCGGCGGCGGCATGAGCGCGCAGCGTCGTTTCGAGATCCGCCGTTCCAGCGCTCTGGTACGCTTTGTTCTCCACCACATACGCGACCAGCTGCTTGACGCCGGGCTGGTCCTCACGGGCGATCACGATCGCCTCGCGCACTGCGTCATGCGCCATCAGCACGGTTGCGATCTCATTCGGCTCGATGCGGAAGCCACGGACCTTGACCTGGTCGTCGACGCGGCCGATAAAATCGATATTGCCATCCGCCAGATAGCGGGCCAGATCGCCGGTCTTATAGAGCCGCGCGCCGGGAGTAGCGCTAAACGGATTCGGAACGAAGCGTGTCGCCGACAGGTCCGGCCGGTTGCGATAGCCCTGCGCAAGGCCGATACCGCCAACATACAGCTCGCCTGCCTGGCCGGGCATCACCGGCTGCATCTGCTCGTCGAGGATATAGCACTGCGTATTCAGGATCTCGCGGCCAATGTGTGGCTGCGTGTCGTCGGCAATACAGCGCGCCGTCGACGCCCAGATCGTCGTCTCGGTCGGGCCGTACGCGTTGAAGAACATGCGCTGCGCGCCCCACCGCGCAACCAGTGCGCTTGAGCACGCTTCGCCGGCGACAATCACAACGTTCAGTTCAGGCAGATCGGCGTTCGGGAGAGCAGCCAGCGAGGAGGGCGGGATGGTGATATGCGTAATCGACTGTTCGCGTAACAGGCGAACCAGCTCCGGGCCCGGCAGCAGCGTTGTGCGTGGGGCGAGGTACAGCGTAGCGCCCACGCCAAGGGCCATCACAATTTCAAAGATCGAGGCGTCAAAGCTGATCGAGGCAAACTGAAGGATGCGGCACTGGGGGCCTAGCTGAAACAGCTGGATCTGTGTGTTAACCACATTGCCCAATCCCCGGTGCGGAACGAGCACGCCCTTGGGCTTTCCGGTTGAGCCTGAGGTATAGATCACATAGGCCAGATTCTCGGCGCCGTTTCGGCAAGCTGGAGCGACATCAGGTTCTTGCGCAAGCGTGCGCCAGTCGGCATCGAGCGTGAGCACACGCAGCTTCTCGATATTGACTTCCAGCAGCTGCTGGCAGAGCCGCTCCTGGGTCAGCAGCACAGGCGCCTGCGAATCGTCCAGCATATACTGGAGCCGATCCTGAGGATACGCGGGATCGAGTGGCACATACACGCCCCCCGCCTTGAGTACACCAAGCAGCGCTACGATCAGCTCAAGCGAGCGCTCCATATACACAGCAACGCATACTTCTGAGCCGACACCCATCGTGCGCAGCAGATGGGCAAGTTGGTTGGCGCGGCGGTCCAGCTCGGCGTAGGTCAGCGATTGCTGCTCGAATACCACAGCGCAGGCCTGCGGATTCTTGGCAGCTTGCGCCTCAAATACGTGATGTATACACGGGTGGCCCTCAGATGTTGAGGACAACGACCATAGGTCGAGCATGGAATTCTGCTTCTGGGCAGTAGGGGGTGAAAGAAGCGCGTCCTGGCGCTTCTCGACATGCATATACACAGCTATGCTCCTGTTGACGACTTTGTAAAGAATGTTGACTAGGCAATGATCCAGGCGTAAGGCGTGTGAGAAGAACGTTTGGATTAGCCTTACCTCGCGGTGAATTCGATCGAGCTACAACATGGTTTCACGATCGCTTGGACGAGCAAATCAGCCTAGGCAGCCGCTTCACACGGTGGTAGAGGTCCTACACCCTACCAACCCAAGTATCGCTTTTGTATCGTTTCAAACTCACCAGATGAGGCGCTTGGTAGAACGTGTCGTTCAATGCTGGAGCAACCGAGACCCCGTCGTTACGGTTGCAAGCCGTGGGGTGTTCGGCGGTGACATGGACGCTCACAAAAACGCGGTGACCGTCCATATCGTAGCCCATACCATACGAGTGCCGAATCTGCGAATGCGTTGTCCACCAACATGTTGGGCAAGTCTTCGAGCCTCCTTTAACCATGCAAACAGAGCAATCCTCTATTGAGCGGGTAGTACTATGGCTCAAAAAAACATCGGGAGCGGCCCAGGCACAAAACAGCGCCGGTGCGTCAGGACATCTATTCATCGAGAGCGTGATACTTGTTTCCATTATTTCGTTTGTTGCTAGTGTGAAGGTTAGCTTCGCCTTATGCTTAATTGCCGTCCGCTACGTAACTTGATTGTGGCTTCTATGTAGTTAAGGTGCTTACTCAGTACTCAGCTACCTTATTGACAGAGTACCACTCTCGCCTTATCGCGTACCTTACCGGATTCAAGGCAAACTCTTATATGTTTTTTAAGGTTCTCACAGAGTAGCACCAGTACTTTTTGGCGTTACTCTTGCGGATCGCGATCCACGACCCGCCGATTTAAGCCCTGATCGACGTTCTAGACAGATCAACGCTTAAAAACACTATACAGTTACGTGAAGATCTTTGGAAGAGGCAATTCCTACCAAAATATGCTCATTTCTGACACGCCGCGCCGAGTACGGTACACGATTCGCCGTCGTTGACACGTGTCGAGACATACTTTGGCAACGCTCACCGGCAGTAAACATGAAAATGTTTCATGATGCCCGTAATCAGATCCCGTGACGAGAATGTGTGTACGCAAATACCAGTAGCTAGGAGTACGATCGAGACCTGAAGTTGCGTGTGTATATTCTATATTCAAGTTCGGTTCTTGTCCACTTGGGCCAGAACGGGTAGATCAGGTACACTGAAGTACTATATTCGGCGTCAGGACCACATGCTATACCTACAAGCAGGCGCTAAGCGGTACGCTCACCCAGAAGGGTGACCATAGACTGTACTTCTGGTGGGAAAAGACAGGACCATCAGGCGTTTAGCTCAACCGGGCGATTTGTTAATCTGTACGCTATCCGCAGCTTGTCGCTAGCCATCCCCCCAACCATCTTCTCGGCAGCGATTGTGTTGGTGTTGGAACGTCAAAACCTTGAACTACATCCCGATACACGACGGTCTTAACATGCCGCTGTGCTTGTCTACTTCTTAGCCGGGGTTGATCAACTCTGTCCTGGTTTTGCAAGATCGTTGTTGCAGCGATCGTATGTAGGAACGTGTTAGCTCTTCATCATGCGACAAAAGGAGCCGCCATCATGACGACCAGCGTTGTGGACCCCAGAGAAGCAGTCGTATTGCTTGTCGAGGATAACCCTGATAATCTTTTTATTTTTTGTGATATTCTACGTGGCGACGTAGGCGTCAAATATTGCAACGCGCGCGCCTCAGGCCGTCAGCTCTTCAAGCTGCTCAACGACAACGCCCTGCGCCGTCCAGACCTGATCCTGCTCGACATCTCGATCCCACACGAGGACGGCTTCACCGTTCACCGCAAGCTGCGCACCTTCTTTGAAGAAATGAGCTTCGAAACCGAGCCGATGGTAGTGGCGATCACAGCCAACTGCATGCCGGAGACCGTTGAGCGCGCCCGCCGAGAAGGCTTTGACGGCTTTATCGGGAAGCCGATCGAGCGCTCCCGGTTTATTCAGCAGATCAACCGTATTCTACAGGGCGAGGCAGTCTGGGAGCCGCACTAGGCATATCTGCTCCCATGGCCGGAGCCTAAAAATCTTTTCGCGATTAAAAATCATTTGGACGCATCACCACCGCACCGATCGTGGCCGGAGATATAAGGAGCCTCACAATGTCCATCGCTTCTGGATACACCACGCCTACCGTTTCTGGGTACACCATATCTGAGCAGGTGCATTTAGGCGCGGCTAGTCTGGTGTATCGCGCAACGCGCAACTCAGACGGGAAGCCGGTTGTTTTGAAATTGCTGAATAATGACTATCCGTCTCCTGCCGAGCTGGTGAAGTTCCGCCGCCAGTACGATATCGTCAAAGATATTAAGCTTCCTGGTGTGGTGCAGGTGTATGCCCTGGAGCATTGCAATAACACGCTGGCGCTGATCATGGAGGACTTCGGCGGTGCATCGCTCAAGCATGTGAGCGGCCCGAACGCCGTCGATATTACAACCTTTCTCAACATCGCGATCCAGCTGGCAGACATTCTCGGTGCGGTCCATCAAAAAGGCATTATCCACAAAGACATCAAGCCGCAGAATATTATCTTCAATCCCAAGACCGGCCAGGTCAAGCTCACCGATTTTGCGATCTCTTCGCTGCTGTCGCAAGAAAGCCAGCAGCCGACGACCACGCGTAACCTTGAGGGCAGCTTGCCATACATGTCGCCCGAGCAGACCGGACGCATGAATCGCGCTGTGGATTACCGCAGCGACTGCTACTCGCTGGGCGTGACGTTTTACGAGCTGCTGACCGGCGACCTGCCGTTCCAGGCCAGCGATCCGATCGAGCTGGTGCACGCGCACATCGCGCGCATGCCGGTGCCGCCGCACGAGGTCAAGCCGGCCATTCCGCGCGCGATCTCCGACATCGTGATGAAGCTGCTGGCCAAGACCGCCGAAGATCGCTACCAGAACGCGTACGGCCTCAAAACCGATCTCCAGCACTGCCTGGACCAGTGGTCCACCACCGGCCGCATCGATCCGTTTCCGCTGGGTGTTCACGATACCTCCGGCCTGTTCCATATTCCGCAGAAGCTCTACGGTCGCGAGGCCGAGATCCAGACGCTGCTCTCGGCATTCGAGATGGTCAGCACCGGCGTGACCGAGATCGTGCTGGTGGCGGGGCAGTCCGGCACCGGCAAGTCGGTGCTGGTCCACGAGATCCAGAAGCCGGTTGCCCAGCAGCGCGGCTACTTCCTCACGGGCAAATTCGATCAGCACAAGCGCAACGTGCCCTACAGCGGCTTCATCCAGGCGTTCCAGGAGCTGATCCGCCATATTCTGAGCGAGAGCGCCGAGCGCATCAACGACTGGAACACGCAGCTGGTTGCGGCGCTGGGCAACAACGGCCAGGTGATCGTCGATGTGATTCCGGATGTGGAGCTGATTATCGGGCCGCAGCAGCCGGTGCCGCAGCTGGGCCTCACCGAGGCCGAGAACCGCTTCAACCTGGTGATGCAGCACTTCATCGGCGTCTTCGCCAACGATGAGCACCCGCTGGTGCTCTTCCTGGACGACCTGCAATGGGCCGACCTGGCGTCGCTCAAGCTGCTCCAGATGCTGGTCGCCGATGCGCAGACGCAGAACTTGCTGATCGTCGGCTCCTACCGCGACAACGAGATTAACCCGAGCCATCCGCTGGTTGTGACGCTGGACGATCTACAAAAAAGCCCGGCCGCCGTTAAATCGATCCGGTTGCAAGCGCTCCAGCGCCAAGATGTGCATGCCCTCGTCAGCGAGACGCTCCACAGCGAGCCTGAGCAGACCGAGCCGCTGGCGGATCTGGTCTTCGATAAGACCGCAGGCAACGCCTTTTTCGTCAACCAGTTCCTGCGCTCGCTCCACGACGACGGCCTGATCGTCTTCGATGGCGCGGCGAGCCAGTGGACCTGGGATCTGGATCAGATCAACGAGCGCAGCATGACCGACAACGTGCTGACGTTTATGGCCGAGAAGATCCAGAAGTACGAGCCGGCCACGCAGCGCATCTTGATCCAGGCTGCCTGTATCGGTCATCAGTTTGAGATGGAGCTACTGTCGATCGTTTCGGGCGAGCCGCCCTCGACGGTTGCGGCGCAGCTCTGGCCTGCGCTGCGCGAGGGCCTGATCATCCCGATCGAGATCGAATATACCGCCGCTCAGACCGACGAGATCGATCCGACGACCAGCACCAACTCCACGACCAGCACCAACTCGTATATCAACGTTGCATATCGCTTCCTGCACGATCGCGTCTGGCAGGCCGCCTACTCGCTCATGAACGAGGAGGAGAAGAAGCACACGCATGTTACCGTGGGCCGGCTGCTGCTGGAGAACACACCACTCGATCGACAGGAAGAGCGCGTCTTCGACATCGTCAACCACCTGAACGTCGGGATTGAGTTCATCACCGAGGAGCCGGAGCGGATCAAGCTGGCGGAGATGAACCTGCTGGCAGGCCGCAAAGCCAAAGCCTCCACCGCCTATCCCGCCGCCCGCGAATACCTCAACATCGGCAAACAGTGCCTGCCGGAAAACGCCTGGGAGCAGCACTACGAGCTGGCGCTCGACTTTTACAAGCAGGCATCCGAGTGCGAGTATCTGACCGGCAACTTCGAGACGGCGGAACAATACTTCGCGATTATCCTGGATCGCGCCCGATCGAGCCTGGAAAAGGTCGATGTGTATGTCACGAACGTGCTGCTCTACACCAACCTGGGCAACTTCGCGCAGGCGGTGACGCTCGGTCGTGAGGGCTTGCACACGCTCTTTGGGCTCGACATCCCCGAGGACGAGACCGTTCTACAAGAGGCGGTCAACAAAGCCATGGCCGAGCTTCAGGCACAGATCGGCGGACGCGCGATCGAAGAGCTGATCAATATACCGCCGCTGACCAACGCGGAGCGGCTGGCTGAGATGAAGTACCTGACGACGCTGGTCCCGGCATCGTACAACACCAGCCCTAACCTGATGGCGTTCCTTGTGCTGCGCATGATGATGATCTCGATCACGGAAGGCGCCGCGCCCGAGTCGTCGTTTGCCTTCAGCTCCTATGGCATTCTCTGCGCCGTGGCATTTGGACAGTATCAGGCCGCATACTCCTACGGCAAGCTGGCGCTTCAGCTCAACGAGCGGTTCAAAGCCGTCGAGCTGCAGGGCAAAGTGTATCACGTGGCGGGCTTCTTCCTGAACCACTGGAGTGGCCATATTCGCGACACGCTGGAATACGAGAAGCAAGCCTATCTGTACAGCCTGGAAGTTGGCGATTTTGTCTATGCCGGTCTGGCCTGCTGGGGCCGCACCAAGTATCGTCTCCTCAGCGGCGGCGAGCTAAACGATCACTTCGCCGAGATCGAGCACTACACTGCGTTTGCCCGCCAGTCTAAAAATCTTGGCCTCCTGGCGATGGGAAATCTGACGCAGCATATGATTCGGGCGCTGCGTGGAGAAACGGCAGCTCGCGATAGCCTGAACACCGACACGTTCAACGAGCAGCAGTTCCTCGCGGAGGTTGAAGCCCAGGGCCTGGTGCTGATCAGCAACGTGTACTACCTCTACAAGATGATGCTCCTCAACGTGTACGGCGACTATCAGCAGGCGCGCGAGATGATGGTCAAATGCGAAGCAACGCTGTACACCAACCAGGGCTCATACATTATCCCGGAAGCAAACTTCTGGTCGGCGCTGACGATTAGCGGTCTGTATGCAACCGCCTCCGCTGAAGACCAGGCAGCCTATAAGACCGCGCTGGAAGAATATCTGGAGAAGTTCAGAGTCTGGGGCGAGTATAGCCCGGCCAATCACCTGTGCAAATATTTATTGCTCAAGGCGGAGATGGCCCGCATCGAGGGTGATGATCTCACCGCGATGGAGCTGTACGACCAGGCGATCAATACCAGCCGCGAGCATGGCTTCAACCACTACGAGGGCGTCGCCAACGAGCGGGCGGCCAAGTTCTTCCTCAGCCGCTCCAAGGAGAAGCTCGCGCGCGTGTATCTGACGGATGCGCGCCATGCCTTCGTGGTCTGGGGCGCATCGGCCAAGGTGCAGCAGCTGGAGGAGATGTACCAGGCGCTCTTCCCGACCGTGCCGCTCTCCTCGCGCAACCACGACACCACCACGGTCAAGGGCTCGACGACCAGCCATCGCTACACGACGACGACTGAGCAGAACGGCTGGCTGGATGTCGTCACCGTTATCAAGGCCGCGCAGGCGATCTCCGAGACGATCGTCTTTGAGACGCTGCTGCATACGCTGATGCATATCATGCTCGAAAATGCCGGCGCGCAAAACGGCGTGTTGATGATCGAGCGCGACGCGACGCTGATTGTCGCGGCGGAAAGCCGGATGGAGCAGGAGACGCAGACCAAGCTGCCGTATATTCCGCTCGGCTCGGCGCGCAACCTGGCCGCCTCGGTGGTTTACTATGTCAGCCGCACCAAGGAGCCGGTGGTGCTGCACGATGCCACGCATGAGGGGCGCTTCACCCGCGACAGCTACATCATGCGCAAGCAGCCCAAGTCGATCCTGTGTATGCCGCTGGTGAATCAGGGTAAGCTCGTCGGTATTCTCTACCTTGAGAACAACCTGACCACCGGGGCGTTCACGCCCGAGCGGCTGGAAGTGCTGCGCATTCTCTCATCGCAGGCGGCGGTCTCGCTGGAGAACGCGCTGCTGTACGAGCAGCTCGAAGCCTACAACCGCACGCTGGAAGACAAAGTGGCGCAGCGCACGGCCGAGCTTCAGCACATGAACCAGGAGCTGGTCGCGGCCCGCAACGCCGCCGAAGAGGCCAGCAAGCACAAGTCGCGCTTCCTCAACACGATCAGCCACGAGCTGCGCACGCCGCTCAACGCGATCATCACCATGACCGACCTGCTGGGCGCTGAGCGCAACGGCACGCTGACCGAGCAGCAGCTCTTCCTGCGCGAGCGCGTGCTGTCGAACAGCCGTCACCTGCTCGATCTGATCAACGATATGCTGGATCTCGCCAAGATCGAGGCCGGAAAGATGGAGCTTTCCAAGGAGCCGGTCCAGATCGAGGAGATTATTCAGCAGACGATGGAGACGGCAGCCGGTCTGACCAAGGAGAAGCCGATCGAGCTGCGCGCTCAGATCAGCCCGAACCTGCCGACGGTGGAGATCGACCGGCTGCGGATCAAGCAGGTGCTGCTCAACCTGCTCTCCAACGCCGCGAAGTTCACCGACGAGGGCTACATCCTGGTCGAGGCGGCGCTGGAAGGGCCGACCGTGGTGATCCGCGTCAAGGATACCGGCATCGGCATCGACCAGGATCATCTCCCGATGATCTTCGAGGAGTTCCGGCAGGTCGATACCGGGACGAGTCGCCGGGCGCAGGGCACCGGGCTTGGCCTACCGATCTGCCGGCGCCTGGTCGAGATGCACGGCGGGCAGCTGTGGGCGGCCAGCGCTCAAGGCCAGGGCTCGACTTTCTCCTTCAGTCTGCCGATCGTCGAGACCACGGAGCAGGAAGAAGCTGTATCGGCGGAAGCTGTCTAGCACAGCAGGAGCCAACCTTCGCGCTGGCAGCGGCGCAGCACACAGGGACAGGATCTGAGATCCTGTCCCTGTGTTGTCGTTTGGGATTGGGTATCGTATCATCGACGGGCAGGCCAGGTAGCGAAAGAAGGTAAGCGTGGGCTCGGACAAACAACAGCATCGCGGCGCGCATCCCGAGGATCGGCGCTTGTTTGCCGCCGACTGGCTGGCGACACTACGGATCGCTACCGCCGAGCTGTCCTGGCTGCTCAATCACGGCTATCCGATCACGGCGTCGCTCAAGCTGGTAGGCGACCGGCACCGGCTCAACGAGCGGCAGCGCATAGCTATCGCGCGAGCGGCCTGCACCGACGAGAGCCGAGTCCGGCGACAGGCCAGCCGCGTGGAGCGGTCGGACGTTCGCGACGCGGATCTGATCGTCGACGGCTTCAACCTGCTGATCACGATCGAGGCGGCGCTGAGTCAGGGCGTGCTGCTGCACTGCCGCGATAGCTGCATCCGCGATCTGGCCAGCGTCCACGGGTCGTATCGCTCGGTGCAGGAGACAGATCGCGCGCTTGAGCTGATCGGCGGAACGCTGGCGGCGCTGGCTCCACGCTCGGTTCTGTGGCTACTGGACAAGCCAATCTCCAACAGCGGGCGGCTCGCGGCCAAGATTCGGGAGCTGGCGCAGCAGCAGAGCTGGCCCTGGAGCGTGGAGGTTATCTTCAACCCCGACGCCGCGATCGTCGCCTCGGAGCGCATCGCCGTGACCTCCGACGCGATCGTGCTCGACGGCAGCCGCCGCTGGTTCGATCTCAAAAGCCATCTGATCGAGCGCCATCTGCCGAATGCCTGGCTGGTCGATCTACGGGAGGAGTGAGACGGTATCTTAGCAAGGCCCTCACCCCCTGGCCTCCGGCCTTCCCCCTTCCCCGAACCTTGGCGGGCTTCCGCCTCGGTTGCGACAGGCGAGGGGATTTTCGGTACTTCCTCGTTCTTTGTTCTTTGTTCCTTCCCGGTTCTTGGTTCTTGGTTCTTGGTTCTTGGTTCTCCGTGTCACACTCGGCAAACCACGAATATCACCCGCCGCTGAGATACTGGCTCCAGGCTCACACCCGTTGAGTTACTTTGGTTGTCCACCGCAGCCGACGCCTATCTCAGGAGGATATTGTGACAACGAAGCGCGATTTTACGTTAATTCTCCCCCTGCTTGATCCGGCGGCGATGGAGCATTTGATCCCGCTCGCAACCACGATCGCCCACTCACGCGGCGGGCTGGTGCTGGTGCTGGGCGTGGTCGAGGTGCCGGAGGAGCAGCCGCTGAACGCCAGCGTGACCGCAGTGCAGCGTATGCGCGAGACGCTGCTTCAGCACGTCGCGTACTGCGACGGTTCGGTGCAGACGATGGTGCGGGTTGCCAGATCGCTGCACGCCGGGCTGGTCGAGACGGTTCAGGAGACCGGCGCTGAGCTGCTGATGCTGGGCTGGTCGCGCGAAAGCTTCTCGGCGGAGCGACTCTTTGGCGCGCCTTTTGAGCAGCTGATCGCGGCGCCGCCCTGCGATCTGGCGATCATCAAGCAGGATCTCAAGCAGCCACGCCGCATTTTGCTGCCGACCTCGGGCGGTCCAAGCCTCTGGCTCTGCGGCGAGCTTGCGTCGGCGCTGGCTGAGACCAGCGGCGGCGCGGTAACGCTGCTCTCGGTCGCCGATCCCGGCCATCCGCTCGCGCCCGACAGCCGTGAGCATCTGCGCGATCTGCAAACACTGTCGACAGTTGCCGAGTGGGTAGAGCGGCGTGGCCCGGCGCTGCCGGCGATCCAGCAGGAGGCCACCTTCCACAATGCGGTTGTGATCGGCGCGACGGGGCGGCATAACCACGCCGCACGTACGATCGGGCCGCTGGCCGAGGCGCTGCTTGACGCTACACACGGCACAGTGATCGTCACCTGCCGCAAGCTCACAGCCAGCGAGCAGCAAGCGATCGACCACTTCGAGGCCGTGCGCGATCGCTCGGCGCGCGTCGATCGCTGGTTTGCCGAGAATACCTTCAACGCCGACGAGTTCGCCGACGTCGAGCGGCTGGTCGCGCTCAAGCAGCAGCAGGGCCTGACGATCAGCCTGGTCTTGCCCGCGCTCAACGAGGCCGAGACGATCGGGCCGCTGATCGATACGATCAAGCGCGCGCTGCTCGACGAGATGCCGCTGCTCGACGAGATCGTGGTCATCGATTCGCGCTCTACGGATGCCACGCGGGAGATCGCGGCGGCGCGTGGCGTTCCCGTAGCGATCCACCAGGACATTTTGCCGCAGTACGGCGCGTTTACCGGCAAGGGCGAGGCGCTGTGGAAAAGCCTGCACGTCACGCGCGGCGACATCATCGTCTGGATCGACACCGACATCCACAACGTGCATCCGCGCTTTGTGTACGGCCTGATCGGGCCGCTGCTCAACGATCCACGGCTGCACTTCACCAAAGGCTTCTACCGCCGCCCGATCAAGACCGGCGCGCAGATCATGGAGACCGGCGGCGGACGTGTTACGGAGCTGACCGCACGGCCGCTCTTCAACCTGTTCTACCCCGAGCTGTCGGGCTTTATTCAGCCGCTGGCGGGCGAGTATGCCGGACGGCGCGCGGTCCTGGAGCGACAGCCGTTCTTCACCGGCTACGGCGTCGAGACCGGCCTGCTGATCGACCTGCTGCACGACATTGGACTGGAAGGCATGGCCCAGGTCGATCTTCAGCAGCGGATTCATCGCAACCAGGAGCTGCAAGGATTGTCGCGCATGTCGTTCGCGATCATCCAGGTAATCATGGAGCGAATGGAACAGCGGCAGCGGCTGCATCTGCTCGATCCGATCAACCAGAGCCTGAAGCTGATCCGCGAGGTCGAGGGTGGCTTTCAGCTCGACGTGCGCGATATTCGCGACCACGAGCGCCCGCCGATCTGCGCCATCCCCGAGTACGCCGAGCGCTATCAGATGGTCGAAGCCGACTTCTGAGGCCGTGCTATAACCGGATTGTCACCGGCCTGGAACGGCGCGCCCAAACAAGACACGCACACCTGCACAGTGTGCGTGTCTCACTTTTTTTGGCTATCGCCGCAGGGAACTAGCGGCCCTGCGCGGTCAGAATCGCATCAAAAACGCGCGTGGCAAGAATGTTGGGATCGGTCGCGCCCTGGTTCACGCCCAGCGAGATCGTGATACCGCTGTCGGGCGAGGCCCATACCGCCGAGCGGAAGCCGCCGAAGCCGCCGATATGGCCGACAACCCGACTGGCCGCAGCCGGACGTGGCTGTCCATTCGGCCCAGGACCGACAGGCAGAACATTGCGCATCAGGCCCAGGCCGTACTCCAGCGCGGGCATGTTGTACTGGCCCTTGCCGTTCACAAAGGTGTACATCTCCTCCAGCGAGCCAGGCTCCAGCAGCTCACCGCCGACCAGCGCCTCGCCGAAGCGGCGCACATCGGCGGCCGTCGAGACCAGATTGGCCGTCGCAAAGGCGAACGACATCGCCACCGCCGAGCGATCGATATTCTCGGAGTAGCCGCGTGACGCCGAGTCGGGCACCGGCTCGTCGGGCTGGAAGAAGGTCGCGCTCAAACCCAGCGGCTCGAAAATGCGCTGGCGCATCTCCTGGGCTAGCGAGTTGCCCGTCGCCTGCTCCACGATCATGCCCAGGATCACATAGTTCGTGCTGGAATAATCCCAGGCGCCCGGCGTCCCGACCCGAAAGGCGGGCTGAAAGCGCGTGGCGTAGGTCACCAGATCAGCCGGATCTAACTGCTGCCGGGGATTGGTGTACGCTACTCGCGTCGCATACGTGCGATCCTCAAGATAATCGTAGAGGCCGGTCGTGTGTTGCAGAAGATTGCGCACCGTGATCGCATCACCGTTGGGCACGAGATCCGGCAGATAAGTCGACATCGGGGCGTCGAGAACGATCGTGCCTTCCTCGACCAGCTGCAAGACGACGACCGCAGTAAAGATCTTGCTGATGCTGGCGATGCGCACATTGGTCAGCGGCTCCATC
>DASWTQ010000251.1:0-4495 GCA_036402055.1 Herpetosiphonaceae bacterium | reverse complement strand
GCTGGATAGCTGCATCAGGCGTGCATCGCCGGCGAGGCCCCAGGGCACAGCGCGCTCATTCCAGGTCGCGCCGCCGTCGTCGGAGACCACAAAGCGCAGATCGTGCGCGATCGCCAGGAGCTGCGGCGAGCCGTCGACGCTACGGGCGACCACATCGCGCAGCAAAAACTCGGTCAGCATTGGCCAGGTCCAGCCGCTATCCGTCGAGCGATGAAACCCGGCGATGCCCGGCGTGTACGACCAGAGATGACGGCTGATCGGCTCGAAGATCAGCCGGGCGTAGTGAGCTGTAGGCACGCCACCGCCGCGCGCCTGCCAGGTCTGGCCACCGTCGAAGCTTTCGTAGGCGTCGGGATTGCCCAGCGCGAAAATGTGGCGATCGTCAGCCGGATCGCGGACCAGGCTATGCACATGCGGATACGGATAACCGACAGGAGGATGTGCGTGATGATCAGTCTGCGCGTTTGGATGCGCGAGCGTGGGCGCGGGCACGACCTGCAACAGGCCGATCGCAAGTAGCAGCAGGCCAAGATACAACGATGAGTAGCGGGGCACAAAGAAACTCCTACGCTAGTGGTTTCAACAAGATGAATGTAACGAAACGCGCAGTATCACGCCATAGCCGAAAGATTACACTGCGCTGAGGTTCGGCTGCTCAATCTGATACGATCGCGGCCTGCTCACGGCGCAGCCCGGTCTCGTCGCAGCGCCGAATATACCAACTTCGGCATTTGCTATACTGTAGCTATGAATATCGAGTTCAACGGCAAAATCTGGTTCTGGAAAGGCCCCGCCCCGTGGTACTTCGTGACCGTTCCCGAGGAGCAGTGTCGCGAGCTGAAGGCCATATCAGGAATGGTGACCTATGGCTGGGGGATGATCCCGGTCCAGGTTCGGATCGGCGACAGCGAGTGGACGACCTCCCTGTGGCCCAAAGATGGTCGCTACATTGTGCCGATCAAATCCAGTGTTCGCAAAGCCGAGACGCTTGCGGAAGGTGACGACGTGACGGTACAGCTCGACGTTCGTTGAGCACACTCGGCTTCAGCAAGGTGCCGTCTAGCAAGCTAAGCAGCCGCTCCGAGCCTCCTCACTGCGAGCAGGCCCGGAGCGGTTGAATCATGATTGGACTTTGGCCGGCAGATCGAGCGCGACCGGGGCATCCTGTGCCGGCGGCTGGAGCAGCCAGGACTGCGAATCGAAGGGCGCGTCGACGCTATTCGGGTGAGTGTACGATCCGTCAGGCAGAAGAATCTGCGCCTTGACGGTATCGCGCAGGTAGACTTGCAGCACCTGATCGCGCAGATGCTGCACCAGATGCGTCGACTGCACCGGAAACATCACCTCGACGCGCCGATCCAGGTTACGGCTCATCATATCCGCCGAGGTGAGATACACCTCCTCCTGGCCGCCGTTGCCGAAGTAATAAACGCGGCTGTGCTCCAGGAAGCGCCCCACGATCGACCGGACGCGGATATTCTCCGAGAGGCCGGGAACGCCGGGCCGCAGGCAGCACACGCCGCGCACGATCAGATCGATCTGCACGCCGGCAGCGCTGGCCTGGTAGAGCAGCTCGATCGACTGCGGATCGGTCAGCGTATTCATTTTGAAAATCAGACAGCCGTTGCCGCTCGTCCGATGATGCTGCATCTCACGCTCGATCAAGGCTATGATCGCCTGGCGCATATTGATCGGCGCGACAAAAAACTTGCGGTAGGTGCGCTGCGCAGAGTAGCCGGTCAGGTAGTTGAAAAGATCCGAGGCGTCAGCACCAATATCGGGGTCGGCGGTCAGGATGCCGATGTCGGTGTAGAGATGCGCGGTCGCGACGTTATAGTTGCCGGTGCTGAGATGCACGTAGCGCCGAATGCCGTCACGCTCTTTGCGCACGATCAGCGCGGCCTTACAGTGAGTTTTCAAGCCCAGCAGGCCATACACCACATGCACGCCGACGGCCTCAAGCTGCTTGGCCCACTCGATATTATTTTCCTCGTCGAAGCGCGCCTTCAGCTCGACCAGCACCGTCACCTGCTTGCCGTTCTCACGGGCGCGGATCAGCGCCTCCACCATCGGCGTGTTGCGGCCCACACGGTAGAGCGTCTGCTTGATCGCGAGCACCTGCGGATCTTCCGCCGCCGCGCTGATAAAATCCACAACCGGCATGAACGAGTCGTAGGGATGGTGCAGCAGCACATCGCCGGCCTGGATCACGCCGAACGGATCGCTGGTCTCCTCCAGAATCTCCGGCACGCGCGGTATGAACGGCGGATATTTGAGATCCGGCCGGTCGAGGCTGTACAGCTCCATCAGCTCCGACATGCCCAGCGGCCCGTCCATATGGTACACATCGCCCGGCGCGACCTCCAGATTTTCCAGCAGAATAGCCAGGATGCGCTGCGGGATCGACCGATCGACGGCCAGCCGCACCACACGCCCAAACTGGCGCAGCCGCAGGCCATGCTCGATCGTCCGCAGCAGATCCGCCGCCTCTTCCTCTTGCAGATCGACATCGCCGTTGCGCGTCACACGAAAGGGATAGGTCTCAGGAACCTGCATGCCGGGAAAGAGCGAGCCCACATGCGCCGCGATCACCTGCTCCAGCCAGACATACACCTGCTGGCCGTTCTCGGCGGGCACGCGCATCAGCCGGGGCAGCACCTCGGGCACCTTCACGCGCGCAAAGCGCTCGCCGTGCCGTGGATCGTTGACGACAACCGCCAGGCTGAGGCTGAGATTCGAGATATGCGGGAAGGGATGGCCCGGATCGAAGGCCAGCGGCGTCAGCACCGGAAAAATCTCGTCGTAGAAAAGATCGCGCACCGCCCGACGCTGGTCCGCGTTCAGCTCGGCATAATCACATACGGCGATCCCCTGGGACCGCAGCCGGGGCAATACCTCGTCGGCCCAGCAGCGCCGCTGAAGCTCGGTAAGCTCGTCGACAACCGGCTTGATCTGCGACATCTGCTCCAGCGGCGATAGCCCGTCCGGCGACGGCTCGATCACGCCCGCATCGATCTGCTGGCGAATACCCGCCACCCGGACCATAAAAAACTCGTCAAGGTTCGACGAGAAGATCGAGAGAAACTTGACCCGCTCCAGCAGCGGCTGCCGCGCGTCGAGCGCCTCGCCCAGCACCCGGCGATTGAACTGAAGCCAGCTCAGCTCACGGTTGAGATAGCGATCGGCGCCCATCGGCGGCAGCTTGGGAAACTCATCGCGATCGATGATTTTACGTTTGTGTTTCTTTGGCATACTCTGGCAGCACCTCAGACACAGCGACTTGTTGAGTGAACAGAGGCAACGGGGCTCCTGCTCATTGTAGCATGCGATCCAAACGACGGCCCACTTCGAGGTCGCAGGATATATGCCACTGCCAGCGTCGATCGCCGAGTTCAGCTACAATATCAGGTAACCGGAATAGTACAAGCCACGTATGATCTTCAGGACTCTGTGACCAAGCACAGATGATTGATTCAGAAAGGCAAAACAAGTATGCTTATCGGCACGCACGACGCGACGCTTCACCAGGCGCAGCGCGTGGACCTGCACGGTACCCATTTCTACGATCTAATCTTTGAGCATCTGGCCAGCCCGGGCGAGCTACGGCGCGCGCGAGTCAGCGCCGAATCGATCTATGCCGAGCCGCAGCCAGGCGACCCGATTCGCGTCTCGTACCTGATGAATGTGGTCGCCGGCGTCGAGCGACGAACCCTAAGCGAAGGAAACTAACGTGTCGTACATGCCTCCCCCCGCACCGACGAATCAACCACAGAGCAACTCCAACCGCACGCTCTGGATCATCCTGGGCTCGATCGGCCTGGTCGGCGTTTGCTCGCTGCTCTGCATCGGCGTGGGCATTTTCACTGTTCTCAACGCGCTAGGTGAGCCGATCAACAGCGCCTTCACTGAGATCGAAAACGATCTCAACAACGAAGGTTCGCAGTTCGAGCTGCCCAGCGGTGAGGCCGCCGATGTCAGCGCGGCAATCCCGATCGGAGCGGCGCAGCGCGTCGGCAATCTGGAGATCTCGGTGACTGGCGCGCGGGTGATCGACGGCGAGAATGGCGTCGAGCCTGAGGAATTTTATCAATTTCTGGCGGTAGATCTGCGGATCAAGAACGTCGGTACGCAGTCGGTCTCGCTGGAAGAGATCGGGCCGTGGAGTTGGGTTCAGGATGAGTACGACTACACCTATAACTGCTGTGTTTTCCCGCTGAGCGACGACGCCACGCTGAGCGATGAGCTGGCCCCCGGAGCCGAGATCGAAGGCACGATCGTGTATGAGGTCGCCAACGACTCCGAGTCGTTCTTCTGGGTTTATGAAGGCGACACCAGCGGCGAGCTGATCGTCGTGGAGCTGGAAAACCGTGGCGCTGAGACGGATGTAGCCGTTGCGCCGGTGGGATTCCGAGCTGCGATCAAGCATACGGCTAGAACCACCGCACAATAAACCACACCGACAATAACTATTACAACAAAAACATGTAGGGACGTA
>DASWTQ010000250.1:0-1689 GCA_036402055.1 Herpetosiphonaceae bacterium | reverse complement strand
AACAAGGTAGAAGGAAGGGCGGTATGCAATTCTTCCAGCGGCTTGAAGAAGCCAGCGTACGTAATGGTTCGCTTCTGTGTGTCGGCCTCGATCCAGATCCTCGTCGACTCCCCGAGTGGTGTCACGATTTCGCGGACCCCGTTCTCGCCTTCAATCGCCACATTATCGACCTCACATGTGACCTCGTCTGCGCCTACAAACCCAACGCCGCGTTCTACGAATCGCTCGGCGGCCACGGCTGGTCCACGCTCTGCGATACGATCGCCTACGCCCACGAGTGCGGCGTGCCGGTGATCCTCGACGCCAAGCGCAGCGACATCGGATCGAGCGCGATCGGCTATGCCTTAGCGGCCTTTGAAAAGCTGAAGGCCGACGCCGTGACTGTCAATCCCTACATGGGCTGGGACTCGGTCGAGCCGTTTGTGCGCTACGCCGAGCGCGGCGTCTTTGTGCTCTGCCTGACCTCCAACTCCGGCGCGCAGGATTTCCAGATGCTCGACGGCAACGGTCATCCGCTCTTTGAGCGCGTGGCCGAACAGTGCGCAGGCTGGAACGAGCGCGGCAACGTTGGCCTGGTCGCGGGCGCAACCTATCCCGACGAGCTGTCGTGCATCCGGCAGATCACGCCCGACCAGTGGATCTTGCTGCCGGGTGTCGGGGCGCAGGGAGCCGATCTCGATCGGGCGCTGGATCAGGCGCTGCGATCCGACGGCAGCGGCGTGATCGTCAATGCCTCGCGCGCCATCATGTGGGCCGACGATCCCCGTGAGGCTGCGGTCAATATACGCAATCAGATCCAGGCCGCTCGTCAGCGCAAGCTGGACGAGACCGCCCGCGATCGGCGAAAAACACCACGCGCCACCAACGATCCCAAGAAAGTCAGCCTGGCGCTGGCCCTGCACGACCTCCAGGCGATCCAGTTCGGCAACTTCACGCTTCAGTCGGGCGTGCAATCGCCGATCTACGTCGACCTGCGGCTGCTGGTGAGCAATCCCGAGGCGTTGGCGCTGGCCGCGAGCGCCTACGGCAATCTGCTCAACGATCTGGCCTTCGATCGGCTGGCGGCGATTCCCTATGCCGGGCTGCCGCTTGGTACGGCCGTCGCGCTGCAAACCCGCTCGCCGCTGATCTACCCCCGCAAAGAGGCTAAAGCCTACGGCACCAAGCGGGCGATCGAAGGGCGCTACCATCCAGGCGAAACCGTGGTTGTGCTCGACGATCTGATCTCCAGCGGCGACAGCACGCTGGAGGCGGTCAAGCCGCTTCAGAGCGCCGGGCTGGAAGTCAACGACGTGGTAGTGCTGATCGACCGTGAGGGCGGCGGGCGCGAAGAGCTGGAAGGGCGCGGCTACAACGTTCACAGCGTATTCAAGCTGCGCGATCTGCTGGATATTCTGGTGCAGCACGAGCGTATCACCTTTGAGCAGCGCTCGCAGGTCGAGACCTTTTTGCAGGCCCAGACCGCGTAGCGCACATTAGCTAACTCTTAGCTTCCTACCAAGAGACTCAGCGCGCCTGAGTCTCTTCTGATTCCCAAGCCGGCCCGCAGTTGCTGGACCGATTTTTGCTTTGCAATGCGGTATGAGCGTAGCAAGAACAAACGTGCAGAGCATGTGGTCGCGAGAGCTGGACGACCTGATTCGCGGCGTGTCGGGCGGTTTCCTGTTTGGCATTCCGCTGCTGTATACC
>DASWTQ010000249.1:0-2655 GCA_036402055.1 Herpetosiphonaceae bacterium | reverse complement strand
CTTTCACGCTTATACTGCCGCCTGAAAGGATCGATACCATGACTCAGCGCGCACAAACGCTCAGCGAGACAATCACAAAAACACTTTGGCTCCAGTATTTGCTCCATCTGCCTCCAGGCTACGGCGACGATCCGCAGCGGCGCTGGCCCGTGATCCTGTTTTTGCACGGCAGCGGGCAGCGCGGCGATGATGTCGAGCAGGTCAAAAAGCACGGCATGCCCAAGCTGGTGGAGCAGCAGCCGGACTTCCCCGCGATCGTTGTCTCGCCGCAGTGTCCACTCGAATCGAACTGGATCTGGCAGCTGGAGGCGCTGGATGCGCTCTTCGATGAGATTACGACGAGCTACGCGGTTGATTCCGACCGGATCTACCTGACCGGTCTGAGCATGGGCGGCTATGGCACGTGGCATTTTGCCGTGCGCCATCCTGAGCGGTTCGCGGCGGTGGTGCCAATCTGTGGCGGCGGCGACTGGTATGCGGGATTTCCCGAAAAAGCCTGCGCTCTGAAGGATGTTCCGCTGTGGGTGTTTCACGGCGCGAACGATGAGGTTGTGCTGCCGTCCGAGTCTCAGGATCTCGTCGATGCGCTGCAAGCGTGCGGCGGCAACGTGCGCTTCACGCTGTATCCCGAGGTTGGGCACAACTCCTGGGATCTGGCCTACGCCGAGCCTGAATTGTTCCCCTGGCTGTTTGCCCAGACGCGGCGTTAAAGACAAACCAGAGCGACTCAAACGAGTCGCTCTGAGTGCTGTATGTGTGATTGCCGAATGCTACTGCGCGAGGCTCAGCGAGATATCGAAGATCTGCTGCTCGGGCGCGACCTCACAGGCACTGATCGGCTGGTCTGCTGGACATTGCACCTCGGGCGCGGGCTGCCAGCCGACGCTCATCACCGCCAATGCGTTGTCTTTGCGAAAACCCGTAGCGGTGCCTGTCGGGCCGTCGGCTATGTAGCCGTGGTCTTCGGTCCAGCCTTGCTCGGCCAACAGCGTACGGATCTTGTCGGCCACGTCCACGAAGCTGCCAAGCTCTTTGCCGGTGCCTTTGGCGGTGAGCTGGCAGGCCGTGCCGCTCTGGCCCTTGATCGAATCGGTAAACGGCGCGTTAGCTTGTGCGACCTCGGCTCCTAGCCGCTGTGACAGCGCTGCGCGTAACGCCTCGCAGTCGGCGCTGGCGATAGGACTCAGGCTGCCGCTTGCACCTGTTTCGCCACCGCTGGGCGCACTGGACGAGCAGGCGGACAGAGTGAGCAGCGTTAGCACAATATGGATGATGATTAAGCCCTGGCGGCGGATAATTCTTGACATGTTAGCTCCTATCTGCGTCGATCGGCGGAACGATTGCGCTGCATTATGCCCCAATCGGCGGCTCCCTGCATGGTGAGGAAGAAGGTTGCAGCCTGCAACTAAAGGCCGATCATGTCGATCGGCGATGGATTGCTGAACAGGCGCTACCGATACGGCGCAAGATGTGGTAAGCTGATGCAGTCCTCCAACGATTCAAAGCAGCAGTGACGAAAGGGACCATCGATGCTGCAAGAGTACAGCGGCCAGCAGGTGCGTCTGCGTCCACTCGAAGACGACGATCTCGATGCGGTGATGCGTTTGTATCGCTTCACGCCCAATTATTGGTCGGCGATCGGCTATGGCCGCGATCCGGTCAGCAAGCTTCAGCTGCAGACCGATTTTCTTGAGGCGCAGCGTACCGAGGGCCGCCAGTTGTACGGGATCGTTCGCCACAGTGATAACGCGCTGATCGGCGTGGCGGACGTGCAGCTCGAAGCAACGATGTCGGATACCGCGACAATCGCGCTGCTCTTGATTGGCGGTCCATATCAGCAGCACGGCCTTGGGAGCGAGGCTGCCGACCTGTTGGAGCAGGCGCTTTTCGCCGATCCCGAGATTGAGTTTATCACGGCGGGCGTGGCCGAGAGCAGCAAGCTAGGCCAGCATTTCTGGCTGCGGCGCGGCTACCAGTACTCCGGCTCCACCACCCACGATCCGCACACCAGTCGCACAACAGTCTGGCTGGCGAAAAAACGCCCTGCGGATTAGGAAGGCCCTTACCCCTAACCCTTGCCCCGCCGTCACGGGTTCCTTTCCCGTTCCTGTGCCGCAGGCGAGGGAGAATGAAGGTACTTCCTTCTTTCAGTGCTAGGTTCTAGGTTCTAGGTGTAATAGTTCGTCAGGTTAGCGCACATTACTGTTTCATTTTTCGCTTTTCAAAGCCAAAAAACGAATGCGTACCTGTGCTGACGTAGCATTCTATTACATCTAGGTTCTTGGTTCTTGGTTCTTGGTTCTCGGTTCTTGGTTCTTGGTTCTTTTGCTCTATGCATGAATTCGATCAACTGGTAGCTCAGGTAGCAGCTGCGGATGTAGCGCAGCAACAGCAGCTTGTCGAGACGTTCGTCGCCGCGAATCCGGTCTCGCCGCTGATCGGTAATGGTCGAGCTATCATCTTCTACATGGGCGCGGCCGAGTCGGTTGTGCTGCGCGGCGATATGCTCGGCGAGCGATCGCGGCTACTCACGCGGCTGGGCCAGACCACGCTCTGGTTCGACGACGGTCGCTACGAGGACGACGCGCGGCTGGACTATCATCTGCTGGTCGACGGCGTAGACATCGGCGATCCGCGCAATCCGCGCCAGGTGCC
>DASWTQ010000248.1:0-9730 GCA_036402055.1 Herpetosiphonaceae bacterium | reverse complement strand
GCGAATACCCTCGACATCGGCCGGCAGCATCGCCTGCCACCCGACGACGTTGAACTGCTTGCCGTGCTCAGGATGGCTGGCCCACTCGCCTTCCAGCCGCAGCGACTCGCCGATCTGCACGCCAAGCAGCTTGCCGACGACCGCGACAAGATGACGCTTGCCCACTGGTTGGACACGCGCGACAGTGTAGCCGGTGTCGGCATTATGATAGGTTATGCGCTCCAGAGAGCCTTCGAGGATAGCCATTGATCGCCGATTCTTGTTTTGCTCAGATGTGTGTATTGTACCGGAAGAAGAACGGAGAACCAAGAACCTAGAACCGAAGAGAACGAAAGTAGAGAGCTGTACCAAAAATCCCCTCACCTATGGCCGACGAGGCGGAAGCCCGCCGAGGAGTGGGGAAGGGGATGCCGAACGGAGTGAGGCAGGGGTGAGGGCCTGTCCGAGAACCACAAACCGAGCTTGTTAGGCGATCTATTTTTTTCCGCTTCCATAGCCTGCTATACTAAATCGCGCCCCCACACGCTGCTCCATGAGCGAAAGCGAGTCGTATGAGCCAAGACTCACCCGGCGATCTGTTCTTCGGCGCGATCATTCTGATCATCTTTCTGATCTTCGTCTTTGGCCTGGGATTCCTGATCAGCAAGTTCAAGAACGTGCGCTTCGCCAAAGCCTGGACACCGCTGATCTCGATCATTGGCGGCACGGTGCGCGACGACAACGGCGGCAGCGCCTCCAGCTTTCTCGTCGGAAACTACCAGGGACGCACCGTGCGCGCCACGATGGCTCCCCAGCTCAATCGCTACTCTGAGTCCGGCAGCTACTACAATTACTTCGATGTCACGATAGCTGGTGTTCCCGGCAAGCAGAACTGGCAGCTCAAGTACAATACGCCGATCCTCGGCTTTGGATCGACCGGCTGGGAGATTGTTGCCGACGATGCGGCGCTGCAACAGCGACTCCAGGCGCGCGGCGTGATCGATCTGATCGAGCGGCTGGGCGCCACGCCGATTTTTACCCAGTCGACGCTGGACTACAACGCCCGCAACAGCGCGCTGCTCTTCCGCGAGGAGGTGACGGGCTGGATTCCAGAGCCGGATCGATTTAAGCAGCAGCTTGAAACCCTGCTCCAGCTGGCGGTGATCAACGCCGAGGTCAATCCAGCCTGAGCCCACGGCGAGGTGAATGGCAAAGCAACGCCCCGCTCGTGATGGAACGGGGCGTTGCCAGCTTCTCGATCCGCCAAACCTGCTAAGGCGTCACGACCTGCACATAGTTCAGGTTCAGATCATAGGACTCGGCCACAATCCGCAGCGTGTGCGGCCCGGCGCTGAGCGCAACCGGGCTGCTGCTCACATCGGCCCAGGTCTGCCAGCCGCCGGTGTTAGGCAGCGCGATCGAGCCCGTCGCGTTCACGCCGTCGATCTCGATTCGGATCTTCTTGCCGGCATACGGCGTAGCCGCGCGAACCACAAAGCGATAGCTTCCGGCCGCCGTCATGTTCACATCGTAGGCCAGCCACTCGCCGGTCGCGATGTAGCCCACGTTGAACGCGCCCGAGCTATCGGCGGTGGTCTGAATGTCCACGTCGTCGGCGCGATACTTCCCGGGCGTATTGCCGGCCGTCGTGTCGTGGTAGCCGACGCCCTCGCCGCCCGCGTTGTAGTCTTCGACCTCGAAGCGGCCCGGCAGCGTGATACCACTGGCAGCCGCCGTGACGGCGACATTGGCGCTAAACTGCGAGGTGTTGCCCAAGGTATCGGTCGCGGTAGCCGTCACGAGCTGTCCCGCCGCCACGCCTGATACCGTGACCGCAAAGTTGCCGCTCGCGTCGGTCGTGCCGCTGCCGATGAAGGTCTTGCCCTCACCTGCGTTATCGCCGCTCGCATCGTTGAGATTGCTCTTGTCGGCGATAAAGATCTCGATCGTGCAGCCGGCGCAGGCCTGATTGCTGCGCGTGCGTGAGGTTCCGGCGACACGTGCGGTTGTCGCGCTGGCCAGCGTCGGCGCGGGCAAGCCCTGATTGGGATAGGTCCAGGTATTGTTGACATAGAACGGCTTGATCCAGATGCCATCGATCGCGCCGCTCCCGCTCACCGACGGATTGCCGTTGTTGTACATGCTGTTCTGACTGATCGTGTTGTAGTAGGTTTCGCCGAACTGGTTGTGCGCGGCGTCCGACGTGTTTTTCAGCACAATGCCATCGCCGGGATGATTGGCGATCACGTTGTGGTGAATCTTGTTGCCCTGCGCGCCGCCCATGATCGTGATGCCGTTGCGCTCGTAGTACGGCGGCGTCTGTCCATCGTACGAGGTTTGATAGCCGTTGGGCAGAGGCGTAACACCATCCGCCGCCACACCGATCTTGTTGTGATGAACCTCGTTGTTGGAGCCGAGGATAAAGAAAAACACGCCGCTGGTGCCATTGCCGGCGATTACATTGTTGTAGGCGTAATTTGAATCTACCGAATCCTCGAATGAGATCCCGGTCTCGAAGTTGCCTTTACCCGCTGCTGCCGCCCGCGTGCCATCGGCGGTCAGGCCAAAATAGTTGCCGACGACCGAGTTATACTGCGTGCCGGGATCATGCGAGATCTCGATGCCCTCGGAAAAATTGCCGCTGATCACGTTCCGCTCGGCGGCGGTCGGGCCGCCCAGCCAGTTCGACTTCACGCCATACTCGAAGTCGACGCCGTCGGAGTAGTTGCGCAGCTGGGTCACGCCGTCCTGCTTCAAGCCGATGTAGTTGTTGATGATGCGGTTGTCGTGAGCGCCGGCGCCCTGGATCTTGATGCCGTCTTTGCGATTGCCCGAGATAATGTTGCGGGTGGCGGGCGTGGTGCCGCCGATGATATTGCGCGCCGCGCCGTCGCCGCCGCCCTGGATGCGCACGCCCTCATGGTGCTGCTCGCCAAACGGCGATGTAGTCTCGTACAGAAAGGTGTTCGCGGCGTTGGTGCCCAGGAAATTGCCCTCGATACGATTATCGTTGGCCGCGCCGTACATCAGCTTGAGCTGAAAATCCCAGTTGTAGATCGCCAGGCCGCGCACCACGTTGTTGGCCGAGTAGATCGCCAGGCCGTTGACGTCGATCGTGCGGTTGCCCTTCAGCTCGACTTTGATCACCGCGTTACCGCCGACTGCCAGCGTGTTGGGAGACGCGCCGCACTGGCTATAGCCGTCGATCAGCACCCGGCCCGACTTATCCTCGATGCGGTAGCCGCCGGCTCCGGCGGGCGCCTCGATCGTCACCAGCGCGGGACACGAGCCGTCGGCGTTTCGCACGTTGAAGGTGATCGTCTCGGGGCCGAGGCGCATGTTGGATTGCGTGATCGCCGCGCGGAACGTACACACGTTACCGGCGGTTCGGCACAGGCCATCGCCGGTGTCCGCGTCGTCGTCGTTAGCCGTCGAGTTGACGACGAAGAACGCCTCGGCCTCGGCAATCGTCGCGCGCTCGCCGTCGGGCAGCGGCGCGTTGGCGGCAGTCGGCGTGCCCCACTGGCCGAGCACCGCCTGCACATCGCCGACGTCGATGCAGCCGTTGCCGTTGAGATCCTGAGCGCCGGGGATCGTCGCGCCGCAGGTCCGCTGCTCGTTGGCGCTTTGCCAGCTTTCGATCATTCGCGCCGCGTCGGCATCGTCGACCAGCCGGTTGCCGGTCAGATCCAGCCGCGAGGCCGGAACATTGCGCGTCTGCGCCGCGCCGGGCGCGGCAGGCACCACGCCGAGCGCCAGCAGCAGCGCGACGAGCGTCAGGCAGCCGCTCCAGCGCCACACGGGAGTTTTTGCCAAGAACATATGGTTTTTCTCTTTCATACAGCTACGTTCGTTGTGCAAACAGGATCATGTTAACTGCCAGCGGCTAGGGCGCGCTGACGTTGAGCACGATCGAGGTTGCGGTCACCGGCAAAAACTGGCCCTGCGGATCGACCAGGCGCACATCGGCGAGCGTCAGCGGGTACGATCCTGGCGCGGCGGCATAAAAGCGCACCGTGCCGACTTTGACCGTACCGTCGATGCCGCTCGGGATGCGCTGCGCCTGAGCCGGCCGCGCGTCGCTGCACTTGCGCACCGGACAACTGACTGCACCCAGCACCACCGCGCCGGTCTGCTCGGTCGGGCCGAGCGGCAGCACATCCCGGCCGCCGCGCTTGAGATCGTCGGCGATCGACGCGCCGACCAGCCGCATCTGCGCTGAATCGTATTTAATAGTCGCCTGATAGCCGGCCAGATTCCGCACGTTGCTGGCTACCAGATCCACAGTGATCAGACTGCCGGCGCGCGCCTGAGCCGGCGCAACCAGCGCGATCGTCGCCGTGCCGGTTGGGCTGGCGCTGGCGCGCTGCTCATAGACCAGAGCGCCGATCAACATCAGCGCGCCGACGAGCAGCACGCCTGGATACAGCCAGCGTTGCCGTCCGCGAACTCCCTCCATAGCCATGCTCCTTCAAACTTCCGTTGACACGCGCAGCTAACCCGCCAGCCAGACACAAGGCTGGCGAATAGCCGCAAAACAGCGGGACTGCGATCCAGGATCGGCGGTGGATTTACGGGCGAATCATTGGCAGCCGCACTCGGGGAGCGAAGCCGGGAATCTGCACCACGGCGTCGATCAGGCTGACATTATGTGTCTCGGTGTTGGCGGTGATGATGTAGCGGCGCGTGCCTGAAACATTCGAGACGACGATTCCCTCGGGATTGGTGCTGTCAGGCCCGGCGGCCTGCCCACGATCGAGCGGGATCAAACTTTCCAGCGCAAGCTTGGTCGTCGCCGTCGGCGTGATGTTGAACACCGCGACCGCCGCCGATTTTTCCAGCGTGACGAATGCCTTCATCGTCGAGCCGAACTGATTGGCGACGACCATCTCGGGCTCTGAGCCGGTGCTGGCAACCGGCAGGCCCGCCAGCGAAACCGCCGTTCCGATCGCGCTGCCGCTGTCGGCCAGGTACTCCAGCTGCGTGGACGAGACGATGCGGAACAGGCTGACGCTGTTCGGGCGATCCTGGTTCACGCCCTCGTTGGCCGTCACCAGATACTGGCTATCCGGCGTCACGGCCAGACCATCGGGGAACAGGCGCGGGCTGGTACCGCCACTCTGGCGCGGCAGCGGCACAGCGGCGACGGTTGCCGGCAGCGCGGCCAGGTTCATATCGATGATCGCGATCCCGTTGTTTTCTTGCAGCGTCACAAACGCCCGGCGGCTGTCGGGGCTGATCGCGATCGCCTCGGGAGCCAGATCGTCGACGTCGCGCGTGCTGCCGGTCGCGGCCAACGTAGGCGTTACGGTCGCCAGCACACGCGCTGCCGCAGGACCGGAGCGCAGATCGATGATCGAGATCGTGCCGGAGCGCCGAATCGTGTTGCCGGAGCCGTCGTCGGGATCGGTGTTGGCGACGAGCGCGAACTGCCCATTGGGAGCAATGGCGATCGCCTCGGGGTAGCGCCCGAGATCGAGCGCTGCCGAGCGCGCGAAGCCCATGGTTCCATTGCTGTTGATCTGCACAAAGAGCGCGGCACCAGGCGCCTCGTTGCCGGCCGCGATCGCCGCCGCGTTCTGCTCGCGCACCGTCACAATCGCATAGCTCGCGGTCGGATGCGTGGCCACGCCGCTCAATACCGGATCGATCAAGCGGCCAGGAATCTGCGGCACAACGTCAAACGATTGCTTGGTGAAACGATTGGCGGCTGAGAGCGCAACCGAGCGAACTTTCTGATCGGCGGGATCGTCATTGCTGCCCACGACGACTGCATAGCGCTCGTTCGCGGTGACCGCCAGATCCAGAATTTCGCTGCCGTCCACCGAGTCCACTGGCGCGTTATAGACGGTGTAGGTTGGCGCAGATTGGGCCGCAACAACAGCGACTCCGCTCAAGCTGGACAACAAGAGCAAACTGCTCGCGGCACGGCGCCGGAGCGATTGGTTGAAGATCATTAAACTCCTCCTTCTGCTGATCCAGGCGCGACAGCGTGTCTGTCGCGCGGATCGTCGTGTGGGCGGCCTCGTGTCTGGCGAGCCACAAAGCCGCGCACCGTCCGCACAACGATCGGCGAGAATCGTCATGCGGACGGTGTCCGTTCTCTCATCCTTCCACATATGGAAACGCAGGAAAGCGGGGAAAAGGTATGCGTGGTTGTAGAAATCGCGATAATGTCAATAATCGAGGGGCTGGAAGATGCGCTAGCGCCTGCGCTGGCCAACAGGTTGGGCAGCGGGCGCTCGATCCACCCGTGCTTTGCGTCCCAGCGCAACAATCACCGCGACCACGACGGCGACCAGGATCGTCGCGGGCGTGATCTGCTCGCCAAGCAGCAGCGCCGAAGCGCCGAGCGTGAAAAATGGCTGCAAGAGCTGAAGCTGTCCCACGCGGGCAACGCCGCCGAGCGCCAGCCCACGATACCAGGCAAAGAAGCCCAGAAACATGCTGAAGACACTGACATACGCAAAGCCGATCCAGGCCGAGGGCGAGCCATGCACGCCGGACAGGAGCGTCATTCCGACGGGGACCAGCAAAAACGGTGCGGCGATCAGCAGGGCCCAGCAGATCACCTGCCAGCTGCCAATCTCACGGGCTAAGCGCGCGCCCTCCGCATAGCCGATCGCGGCCGCAATAACCGCGACGAGTAGTGCCAGATCCGCGCTCTGGATGTGTCCGCCGCCACTCACGATCGCGAACACAATCACGACGCTGCTGCCGGCGCTGCTGGCTGCCCAAAACCCGCGCGAGGGCCGGTCTCCCGCCCGCAGCACACCGGCGATCACCGTCGCCAGCGGCAGCAGCCCGAGCATAATCGCACCATGACTCGCGGGAACAATGCGCAATGCCCACGCCGACAATATCGGAAAGCCGACAACCACGCCAGCGGCAACGAGCAGCAGGCTTTTGATTTGCGATCGCGACGGCACCGGCTGCTGGGTCAGAGTCAGCAAGATCGCCGCAAGCGCTGCCGCAACTATGGCGCGCCCAAGGCCGACAAAGGTGGGATTAAGTTCGGCGACGGCAACGCGCGTGGCCGGCAGCGTGAGGCTAAAGCTCAACATACCAAGCAAGCCGTAGAACCAGCCGGCGGTTGCCGACGAGACTGAGGAGTTATGAGACATAGCGAGTGTGTCCTTCCTGGTTGCAGCGTATCCAAGAAGCACACTAGCTGCTGCGGGCAGTGACGACAAGGGACAAGCCCGCCGACCTGTCGATGACAATCGATGTATATTTACAGCATGGTGGTATAGTCGACACAGATTGATACATTTGGTCGGCGCTGACACACGCCGTTTACGCTGCCGAGGTGATGATGTTCAAATCTAAACAGCGCCCAATTGCGATCGCGCAGTCGGAGCACCAGAAGCTGGCGGGCACGCTGGCCTTGCTGTGGGGCAACGCCGCATTCGATCGGCCTGCGGTTCCACGTATGTCCTTCCTGGCCGGAATCGGTCTGCACGATCGCGCGTACGGAGTGCTGGACAATCTACCGATCGGGGAGCTACCCGACGAGGAGTGGCTGGCGCTCACCCGCAGCGGCTTCGAGATGACCTGGGCTGATCCAATCGCGGATCTGATCACCAAAATGCATCTCAAACGACTCGTCGGCTATGGAACGTCCCCTGCGCACCAGGCCATGACCGACCAGATGACCCAGGCGATCCGTGAGCAGCTCCTGCGCCACAATCTGGAGCTGACAACCTTCGAGCGCATCGATCGCATCACCAACCTCTGCGACCGCATCGCGTTTGATTTCTGCTTCGAGGCACCCGCCGAAGGAGTGCTACGCATCTTTCCCAGAAACGACAGCCAGGATCAGGTCGAGGTGTGGTATGGCATCGAGGATGGCACGATCCAGGTCGATCCCTGGCCTTTCGGCCTGGACAGCCAGATAGGGTATCTCATCGGCTACCAGCTTGACGGCTATCCAACCGTGTTAGAGCCAGCAATAGTGCCCTACCAGGTTGTATGGAAAACCACTACTTGATCCTGCGTGCATAGACTTAAGCGCGTACAGGTAGGAGTGCAAGCGAATCAAGTGTATCGCCTCAACGACTCTTCTACACAGCATCTACACATGATACAATCGCTATGATCGATGTGCGTTCCTAGACGTTGGCCAAGTCGCAGGCTGTCGTGGACACTCCTACCGATCCACTCCTGCCTTAGCCTGCACTGATTTTCTTTAGCCATCGTCGTGGCGACTACCGCAAGTTGGTGTATCCGATCGCGCATACTCGCCTGTACAAGGCTCGCCTACACAAGGGTGAAGCGCTCCTTGCCACCTAACATGAGGATCTCTATGGACCCGATCAATCTCTTCGCGCCGGAATTCGTCGCCGATCCTTATCCGTTCTACGCGAGCATGCGCACTCATCGTCCAATATGTCCGGTCGAACCTGGCGGGTTCCTGGCGATTAGCCGGCACGCCGATGTGATGTCGGTCCTGAAATCGCCGGATCGCTTCTCGTCAGCCGGATTCATTTCAGCCTTTGAGCCGGAATGGGTAGGCCATAATCCCGGCCTGCACACTATGCTTAGTATGGACCCTCCAGCACACACCAAAAATCGCAACCTGATCAGCCGGGCCTGGCTACCCGCCGCAATTGCTCGGACAGAGCCAACCATCAGGGCGCTGATCGAGCGTTTGGCAGCACGCCTGGAGCATGAGGGCGAAGTCGAGTTTGTAAGCGAGTTTGCCACACCACTCACGGCGGGCGCTTTAGGTCAATTCCTGGCGCTTGATCCTGCTCTGTATCCACAATTCAAAACCTGGTCCGATACGCTCACGAGCATTACGCCGGTGCCGCCGAATGCAGAACATGCGCAGGCCGTGCGTACTATGATCAAAGAGATGGAAGCCTACTTTGGCTCAGTGATCGACGAGCGCATGGAATCGCCGGGAGAGGATGTTATCAGCAGCTTAACCCAGGCTCAGCTTGATGGAGAATCGCTGACGAAAGATCAGCTGATCGCCTTTATGTTCCTGCTCGTCGTCGCCGGGATCGAGACCACCATCCACCTCCTCAGCAAATCGATCCTTACGCTTACGAAACATCCAGATATTTTGCAGCAGGTACGCGGTGACACTGCGCTCATCCCACGCTTCATCGAAGAAATCTTGCGCTACGATCCTCCAATCCACAACCTTTTCCGTCAGGCGACTCGGGATGTGGAGATCGCGGGATCGACCATTCCCGCCGGCAGCCTGGTGATGGTCATGCTGGCAGCAGCGAACCGCGATCCTGATCAGTTTCCAGATCCGAATACATTCGACCTCAACCGCCCCAACCAGGCGCATGTCGCATTTGGGCACGGACCACACTTCTGCCTCGGTGCCGCGCTGGCCCGTTTGGAGGCACGATTGGCGCTTGAGATGCTGCTTTCTCGTTTCAGCAGCTTTACGATCGTCGACGACATCCCGTGGTACCATACACTTTCGGTTCGTGGCCCTGCGCGGCTGCCGCTTCGATTCGTCGGCGCTTAAGGGTTTAGCTCCTCGCCAAGCTCGCACAGCGGATCGAACGCGAAGGCGTACTCTTCCACAGGCTGGCCGCCGATCAGGTGCTCCTGAATGATGCGCTCCAAGACCTCAGGCGTGCATGAGTGATACCAGGTGCCCTCGGGATAGACCACCGCGATCGGACCAGACAGGCAGACGCGCAGGCAGTTGGCCTTGGTCCGAAACACGATCTTCTGGCCCTCGGTGAGGCCAAGCTGCTTGAGACGCTGCTTCAAAAAATTCCAG
>DASWTQ010000247.1:0-6751 GCA_036402055.1 Herpetosiphonaceae bacterium | reverse complement strand
GACCCAGTAGTCGCGCTCGACGCCGGGATAGATCGCCGTGCTCGTCCAGTGATGCTGGCTCACCTGCCCGCGCGGCACGCCCTCCTGCGCCGTCGAATCGGGGCCGAGCGTATAGGGTCCATCTATCTCGGGCGTCCTGGTCAGAGCCTGGAGATCGGCGGGCGAGATCGGTTCCAGCGGCTCCTCGGCCGGGTCCGAGCGCGGGCCTCCTCCAACTACTTCCGACATTCCTGATACTCCTTCCGGCGGTCGCGCCACCGTCGATAATCTCACCTCACCGCCAGCCGCCGCTAAATGATCTTGCCGGGATTCAGCAGGCCCTGCGGATCGAAGAGCGCTTTGAGGCGGCGCATCCAATCCACGGCCGGTCCGTGCTCGGCGGCCATATACTCGCGCTTGACCAGCCCGATCCCGTGTTCGCCGGACGCCGTGCCGCCCAACTCCAGCGCACGATGGACCAACTGCTCGGCAAAGGCATGCCCGCGATCATAATCGTCGGGCGACACCGCCACAAGCGTATGGAAGTTGCCGTCGCCGACATGCCCCAGGATGCTGCCGTTGAGACCCATCTCGCCAAGCAGCTGCTGCGCGTGGGCGATGCTCTCGGGCAAGTGGGCCAGCGGCACCGCCGTGTCGGTGATCAGGTAGACATGGCCTGGATGCATATTGACCAGCGCCCAGTAGGCGTTATGGCGCGCCTCCCACTGCGCGGTACGCTCCTCGGCGGTGCGGGCCACAGCCAGATCGGTAGCGCCGGCCTCGTGCATCAGCTCCTCCACCAGCGCAACCTCGTCCTCCATCGCCGATGCCGTGGCCGAGTGGAACTCCAGAAACAGCCCCGGCGCCTCCTGGTAGGAGCGTCCCAGGTAGCGGTTGACGCTGCGCATACTCAGCTCATCGACCAGCTCAAGCCGCGCGACCGGCAACGCGCTGGCCATCACCGAGTAGGCGGCTTCGGCGGCGGCGGTGATCGACGGGAAGAAGACGCGCAGGGTGTGGACATGCTCGGGCTGCGGGTGCAGCCGCACCGTCAATTCGGTGATCACGCCGAGCGTGCCCGACGATCCGATAAACAGATCCTTGAGATCATAGCCGCTGCTGGTCTTGAACACCGGCCGTCCCAGGCGCAGAATCTCGCCGTTGGCCAGCACAACCTGCAAGGCCACCGTATTCGCCCGCATCCCGCCATAGCGTACGGTCGTGGTGCCGCTGGCATTGGTCGCCGCCATGCCGCCCAGCGAGGCATCAGCGCCGGGGTCCACGGGAAAGAAGAGGCCGCTGTAGCGCAGCGCGGCGTTGAGAGCTGTGCGTGTGACGCCAGGCTGGACCACGGCCAGAAAATTCTCCGGCTGGATGCTCAACACCTTGTTCATGCGCGAAAGATCGAGGCTGATCGTGGGAGCCTCGGGATCGGCCGGGACCAGCGCGCCTTCCAGGCTGGTGCCCGCGCCGAAGGGGATCAGCGCGACCTGATGCCGGCCGCACCAGGCCATGACCGTCTGCACGTCGGCCACCTGCTCAGCATACGCGACGGCTAGCGGCAGGCGCACCTCGGGAAAATTCTCATCCCGGCCGTGACTCTCCAAAACGCTGGCGTTGGTCGTCAGGCTGTCGGGGCCTAGCTGAGCGCGGAGTTCCGCGAGTGCCTCGGTCATATCGATCATGAAATCCCTCCTGCATGGTGCGCTCTCGTCAGGGCAAGGGCGATCATGATACCGCCGTTGATGGAGCTGTCAAGCCGAGCCACTTCCTCAGGCGCCTGAACGCCGAAAACCGCTCCGCGCCACAACGTAATCGCGGGCCTCGTATGCCAGGCTGCGTATGCGATTCAGATCGACGTTCACGAGCTGCCCGTGGCGCTTCATGATGCGCCCGGCGATGATCACCGTATCGACGTTGCCGGTATCCATGCCCATCACTACCGCGCCGAGCGGATCATTGATTGGAAAGACGTTGATGCGGTCCGCTCGCAGCAGGATCAGATCGGCTTCTTTGCCTGGCACCAGCGTGCCGACTTTGTCATCAAGACCACACGCTCGCGCGCCCTCGATCGTCGCAAACTCCAGCACATCGCGCGTAGTGAGCAGGGGCGACACGTGCTCCTCGCCGGCCGACATGCGCTCATTGATCAGCATCCGCTGGAGCGCAAAGACCGACCGCATCTGGGTAAACAGATCGCCGGTCATGCTGGTCTCGACATCCACGCTGAGGCTCGGGCGCAGGCCGTGATCGAGCGCCTGCTGGATCGGCGGCATGCCGATACCCATCTGCATCTCGACCGGACACGAGATCGAGACCGTCCCACCTGTATCGGCGATCATCCGCCACTCGGTCGCGTTGAGCCCCACACAGTGAATATAGGTCGTATCCGGTCCCAGGTAGCCGGCGCGGCCCAGTGCCTCCAGGCTGTTCGGCTGGCCCGGCTGGCTGCCGCCCACATGCACGCTGATTCGCGCGCCAACCTCACGCGCCAGCTGCCAGTCATGCTGGCTGACCTCAAGCGTGCTGAACAGCGGCCCGCGCGGTGCCAGCGCCAGCGTCAGAAGCTGATCGCGGGAGGAGAAATACTGCGCGGCGATGCGTGTGATATCGTGCGGATGCTTGAGGCTGCTGTTGATCCACCAGTCGGCTAGCGCGGTGTTGGGAGGACCGTAGCCAAAAACAGCGCGTAGGCCAGCTTCCTGCAACGCGGCGATCACCGCATCGCTATGCTCCGGCGTGTTCTGGATGTGCGACCAATCCAGCAGCGTGGTAACGCCCGCGTCGATCGCGCCGAGCGCCGTCACTAGATTGCCGATATAGGCGTCCTGCGGGCGGTACACGGGAGCCAGCAGACCAAGAATATTCGCAAAATACTCGGTTACCGGGGCATCGGCGGCGATATTGCGTAAAATGCCTTCCCAGCTGTGGCGATGCGTATCCACAAAGCCGGGCATCACGATCATGTTGCCGGCGTCGATCTCCTCGGCGTCGACAGCCTCCAGCCATGGCCCAACCGCGACGATCTGCGATCCTTCGATGAGCACATCGGCCTGCGGAAAGCTCCCAAGCCGACGATCGAGCGTCAGCACGATGCCGTTGCGCAAGACCATTCTCGGCAGAGTCATGGCCTACCTCTTTGAATCAGCGGCGCTGTGAGACGCCGAGCGGGGAACACAAATCGAGGTGGAAGTGGAGAGCAGGAGCGCTACTCGATAGCTTCAGCCTAGCATAGCTGTCAATGACGCTACCTGTCGATTCAGGCGACGACAGCGGTGTGTCACCTGGATACAGACACGATGATCGCCTGGTTTCTGGAATTCGCGCCCTCTTGACATATTTGCTACAATAAGTCAAACCTCCAAGAATTCTACCCAATCAACAACGAAAGGAGGTGAACACCATGTTGGCCCGGTTCGTCCCGCTCTTCGTTCAACTAGGCGAGGCCAGTTTCTCTGCCAAACGGCGCGTCGCGGCGCAAGGTCTTGTTGAATATTCGCTTCTTATTCTGCTGATCGCGATCGTCGTCATTGCCATCATAACCACGCTCGGTCAGACCTTGTGTACCGGTTGGTATCTCAAGCTTGTCGGTCCAGGTAGCCCATTCGAAGTTCCAGGTGCTAGCTGTTAATTCTTTTCCTTTTCGCAATTGTACGCGCCGCCCGATCGATTTCTCGATCGGGCGGTGTGTTGTTAAGCGCGCTGAAGCGAGTCGGGTGGCAGCGGCACGGCGCGAATTGTCTGCTCGTTGCGGACGCTGACCAGGCCGGGCGGGCCGCCGGGGATCTTGCGCACATGCCGCCGCTGGGTCAGCGTCACCTCAGCCGAGGTCGAGCCGCGCGCCGCCGAGAAGTAGGCCGCCAGCCCGGCCGCCTCTTCGATCGTGCGGTTGGGCGGCGCGTCCTCCGACTGGATCACCACATGCGCGCCGGGCACATCACGCACATGCAGCCACAGATCGTCGGGCCGCGCCAGCCGGAACGTAACCTCCTCGTTCTGCCCCGCCGAGCGACCGACAAAGATCGTCAGGCCGTCGCTGGAGCGCAGCCGCAGCGGCTGTGAGCGCGGCCCTTTGGCCTGGTTCTTCCCTCCGGCACCCTTGATCAGACCCTGCTCCTGGACCTCGCGCTCCATGCCGGCGATCGCCTCGTAGCTGTCGGCCAGATCGAGCAGCGTGATCGTCTCGTCGAGATAGCTGAGCTGACCATCGGTGGCGGCCAGACGCTCGGGAACGCCGGCCAGCGCGCCTTTGGCCTTGTCGTACTCGCGGAAGCGCGCCTGAGCATTCTCGACCGGCGTGCGCTCGGGATCGAGCTTGATCACGCGATCTTCGACGCGCAGCTCGGTCGCGCCGGGATCGAGCGTGTGCAGATAGCCGAAGATCATCTCGCCCTCCCAGCGCAGCCGCTCCAGCGCGTTGGCCCGCTCCAGCTCCCTGCCGAGCGCGTCGCGCTGGCGCTGAACCCGCTCGCGCACGTCGAGCAGCCGCTGCTTGAGCGCGTCGCGGCGCTGCGCGTGGGCGGTGATCTGCTCCGCCGCCGCGTAGAAGGCGTCGAGCGCCTCGCTGATGCTTTCAACAGGCCGCACATCCGGGAGCTGCGCCATGCGATAGGGCGCAAACGCGATCGGCTCGTCGTTTTGGAAGGCCAGCGACGGCTCGAACGGCTCGGTCCACAGCCCACGCAGCGCGCCGGCGATCGCCTCGAACGGCAAGTCAGGACTGAGCGCGGCGCTGGTCTGTCCTGTCGCGCGGGTAATCGCCTCGCGGGCCTGCTGGGGCGAGACGCCCGCGTAGGCCGCCGTGATCGCCTTGCCGAGATCGCGCTCGTCGCCGTCGAGCAGCACCGCCAGGCCGTTGGCCGTGACTGTGCGCGGATCGCGGCGATTGGCCGGATGCGGCGGCGCTGTGTAGACCTCCCGGGGCATGATCGTGCGGCGCGTGCCCTCGGGCGGCACCCGCTTGACGGCATCCAGGATCAGATTATCGTCGTCGACCAGAATAATATTCGAGCGCGGCCCCATAACCTCGAAGATCAGCTCGCAGCGCTGCTCGTCGTCGACGTCGTCGTCCTCGCGCTCATCCTTGCGTGGCGGCGGATGTTTGATTATACTCAGAACCAGAATGCGCTCAAGATCGGGCTGCTCGACAGCTTCGACAAAGCCGTTGCGCACATACTTGCGCAGCAGCAAGACCAGCGGCGTTTCGCGCTCGACGCCGCGCGTGGGCTTGGACGAGAGCAGATGCACGCGCGGGTTGCTGGGATTGGCCGAGGCGAACAGCTGATAGCGCCGGCCGGCATGGTACACTTCCAGGCCAATGCTGAGCGGTGTCGGCAGGAGCACGCGCTGAATGCGACCGCCGACGATCGTGCGGCGCAGCTCTTCGGCCACCGCCGAGACGGTTAGAGCATCATAATTCATAGGTTTTAATTTCGTTGTGGGCGTGATCAATCACGCCCCTACGGATCAATTTTAAGTACGCATGCATTGTACGCAAGGCGGCGCGAGAACGCCAATGCGGAATCAGACGCGGGTTGGTCGGTGCGGCTGATCCGGCATGAAGGAAGCTATGAAGCTACAAGACAACGACCTCAACCCGATCATCTTTGGCCATGCGCCCGAGCCGCTGCTGGTTGTGCTGTCCGGCCCGTCCGGCGTCGGCAAAGATAGCGCGCTGATGCGTATGCGCGAGCTGGGCTTTCCGTTTCATTTCGTGGTCACGGCCACGGATCGACCGCAGCGGCCCGGCGAGATCAACGGCGTCGACTATCATTTCGTTACGACTCCCGATTTTGAGCAGATGATCGCCGAGGAAGAGTTGCTGGAGTGGGCCCGCGTCTATAACGACTATAAAGGCATTCCCAAATGGGACGTGCGCAACGCTTTGAGCAGCGGCAAAGATGTAATCCTGCGCATCGACGTGCAGGGCGTGGCCACGCTGCGTAAGCTTGCGCCGACCGCCGTCACGATCTTTATGGCGCCCAGCAGCCTCGACGAGCTGCGCCAGCGCTTGCAGTGGCGGCGCACGGACTCGCCCAACCAGATCGAGCAGCGGTTGGCGAAGGCCGAGTGGGAGATGGAGCAGATCGATCTCTTCGACTACGTGGTCGTCAACCACGCCGACCAGCTCGATACGGCGGTCGGTCAGATTCGCTCGATCATTTTCGCCGAAAAACAGCGGGTGCGTCCACGCCGCGTCAAGCTCTAGCGGTCGCAGCATGAGTTCTACCATCGATCGATCACGCCACGATTCGCTGATTGCTGAAGGCCGGGAAGCCCTCCACGCGGGCGATAAAGCACGCGCTCAGGAGCTGCTCCAGACGGCGGTTCGGCTCGATCCGCACAGCGAAGAAGCCTGGCTCTGGCTCAGCGGCGTGTTCAGCGCGCCCGACGACATGGCCGAGTGCCTGCAGCGCGTGCTGGAGATCAATCCCCACAACGAGCAGGCTCAGGAAGGGCTGCGCTGGCTGGCAGCCGAGCATGGCCTGGATCTTTCTGCTCCACAGACAAGCGAGCCCGCTCCCGAGCCCGTCACAATCGCCGAGCCGGTGCGGCTGCATCCGCCGCCCGTCAGCAGCTATAGCAGCGGCTTACTGCTTGAGTCCGCGCTGCACCCGGTTGCGGCCGGCGCGTGGCTGGGATTATTCCGGCTGCTGGGCTGGCTCCGGCCCGAGACACTGCGGCTGGTGCGCGGCGCTGAGGGCGGGTTTGGCTGGGGCGGCTCGCTGGGCGTGGCGCTGGCGGCGGCGCTGCTGCATGGTCTGGCGCTGGG
>DASWTQ010000246.1:0-2287 GCA_036402055.1 Herpetosiphonaceae bacterium | reverse complement strand
CAGCACGTCGTCAAGCGGCTGCTCGGCGTCGATATGCGTGGTGTTGTCGCTCTGGCCTGCGATACGCTCGATCGCCTGGCTTTTGGCCTCGATCGTCGCGGGCTTGTGGGCGGGCTTGCGCTGCTGCGAAACCTCGGGGCTGACATGCAGCACAAACAGATGCTCGGCGGGCTGAATATTGTGATAGATGCGCTCCTCGGCCTGTGCCAGCCGGCGACCGAGCGGGCCGAGATCACCGTTGCCGGCGGCGATGCGCGGCCCGTCGACCATGCGCTCGCCGATGCGCACCGCGTCCAGCGGATAGCGGTCGTAGATCACGATCGCGCCCTGGGCTGCCTTGCGCCGTCCGGCCAGGTAGCGCCGGTAGCGATCGCGGCCATCGGCCAGGAAGCGCAGCCGCTCAGCCAATCGGCGCGGACGATCCGCCAGCTGCGTGATCCGGCTGTGCGTGCCGAAGACACGACGGCTGCCGCCCGAGACGAGCTGCGTCAGGCTCTGCGCCCCCTTGATCGCGCGGGTGATGCGTGAGGGCTGATTGCTGCCCATGTAATAGCTGCGCACGACCATGCGCCACGACAGCCACTTGACGATATGCTTGATGATCGTGGATTTGCCCGCACCGTCAGCGCCGACAAACGCGATCGTGATGCCGCCCGAGGCCGGAGTTTTGCGCTTGTCGGGCAGCGGCAGCAGACGGGCCATGATCCGATCGAGCGGCCACTGGCGCGACAGCATCACGCGGTAGTAGGTCATGCGCGCGCGGCGGCGGCTGTGGCGCTGGTAGGGAGCCAGCTCACGCCGCACCTGTGAGCGCAGCCGCGAAAGCGTCAAGCCGTCGCGCGGGTTCGACTGGATCGTCGCCAAGAACTGAAAGATCAGCTCCGGCGAGACAAAGCCGACATACTGCTCAAGCGCGTGCGCGATCTGCGTAGGATTGGTCTGCCGGCGCAGGTACTCGATCTCGGCCAGGATCGCCGCCGGAATGCCGCTCTGCTCGCCACGGCCCAGCATGTCGTGCAGCACATCGCGATCGCGGTACTTGAGCAGCGCCCGCAGCGACAGCACGATCAGCTCCAGCTCGGGGATCGGAATCTTCACGCCGTCGCGCTCGACAACCTGATCCAGAAAATGTTGATCCAGCGGCAGGTAGTAGTTTTTAACAAACTGCTCGCCCAGCACCAGCCGGTAGTGAATATGCAGATGGATCAGCCGCCCGGTGGCCGGATCGAAGCCCAGGTAATCTTCGATCGCCGGATACTGCCGGTGCGGATGCGAGATGAAAGGCTTGAAGTCGTGCCGGTAGAGCAGCTCCTTGAAGCGTGCGCTATGCTCGCGATCGATCAGCAGATCCAGATCGGTGCGTCCAGCCAGCGACAGCGGCAGGCGGAGTGTGCTTTTCCAGTGGCAATAGCGAATGTTTTCCTCGTTCAGCTTATCGAACAAGGCGCGCACCGTCTGCAAGGTTGTCGTCGCTTCACCGATGGCGTTCATGCATCTCACTCCTTGATGAGCTGATCGCAGGGCGGAACGTGAGCCGCTAGCTGATGTAGCCGAACTGCTTCAAAGGGCCGCGAAACCAGAAGCGGAACCAGGCGTTGATCCAGGGGCTGATATAGTCGCGCCAGCGATCGGCCGCTTTGGCGTCGAAGCCGGACTGGCCCAGACCAAAGCCCTGGCTGACCACGACCTGCTCAAGCATCGCGCTCTGGAAATCCACGCCGAGAAACTCGCAGACCTGCCGGATCTGGCACTCGGGATCGCGTACCAGATCCTCGAACTTCAGCAAAAAATACTTGGCCGGATAGCGGCGCTGGTAGCGGCGGTAGCGCTGCACGCTCTCGAACCAGGCCCAGGTCGTTTGCAGGAGAATGAAGAGCTGAAACAGGATGCGAAAACGCTTGAGCTGCTTGTATGGCGCGCTGACGGCTTCTTTGGTGCGGCGGCGCAATTCAGAGATAAAGATCGCGCGCGGATCGCGGAGCATGTGGATGATCCGGCCTTCAGGGAACCAGTCCATCAGCGTCGGCACGTAGCGAATATGCGCCGGTGTTTTCTCGCCCGCGATCTGCTTGCCCTTGCGCTCGGCGTAGAGCTGAAGCATCACGCTGAAAAGCGCGCGCTCGCTGCGATCGGACTCCAGGATGCGCTCCAGCAGCACCTCAGGCTCGACACGTTTGATGATCCAGCGCCACTGCGAGCTGACGCCGCGATACATCGAGCTGCGCGCGAACTCGGGCGAGTAGATATAGTCGACCAGCCTGCGCACATTGTCGTCGTCGCGGAGATC
>DASWTQ010000245.1:0-12043 GCA_036402055.1 Herpetosiphonaceae bacterium | reverse complement strand
TCGATCCACATGAGCGTAAGCTGCATCGTCTCCGCTTTAGCCTCCAGACGAGCCAGATACTCTTGCTTGGTGTGGCCTCGTTTCAGCCATTTGTCCTGAAAATGATCAGCTCGCAGCAGCAGCTCCCGCGCGGTGGCGCTGTAATCGCCGATAATTTCCTGATCGGGAAAGCCCAGCAGATGCATCAGACAGGCCGTGACGAGTCCTGTCCGATCTTTGCCGAAATGGCAGCCAAGCATAAAGGGCTGCTCGCTCAAACGGGCCAGGAGCCGGAAGATACGCGGCAACCGGCTATGCGCTTGCTCAAGAATGTCCTGGTAGTACTGGAAATATGCTCTGGCGTCAGGAGCGCGCGACTGAATGAAGCGGTTGCTGTAGCCGGTCAGTGGAGCGCGCACCCAGCGTATGCCCGCCGCGATCAGGTGAGCGGGCGCACCGTAGCGCAACACTTCAGCGCGGCTGCGCAGATCGAGAAATGCACGAATCCCGAGCTGCGCGTAGAGATAGCGCGCGTGTTTGGCAGAGATAACCGTGCTATCACCGGCGCGATAAAATAACGCAGCGCCAGATATTGCAATAGCGCGGAAATTTATACCAATGTCATGTGATTCAGCCGTTATCACGTACAGTCCTTGCCTTAGATCTCACCATCTTTCACCTTTCAGGATCAACACATGAGAGGTCTAAATGTTCCAGTTCACTATTTATCGAATCAATAAGCCAAATAAAATTGGCAACAGCTTACCTGTACCTACGTATGGCGAATAGGCACAGAAACCCATATTAATGCATCGAGGTATAGAAAATCGCTCACTCCATTGAGCGATATAAGGAAAGTCTTAATTAGTTCCGATCGATATACATATGTGTATCAGGTATTAATTTGCGTTGAGACGCCATCAACCATATGCATCCGAACTTTAAGCACACGATGGAATATGCTTGACCAGATATAGCCAGGATAGTTATGGATCACGTGGATCTCGTTTTGTTTGGTGGGGGGAATTTTAGGTTGAGGGAGAAGCTATTCAGGGCGGAATTGAGCATGATACTAGTCTATGTCACAGGCTTCAACCTTGTTATAGCTGTTGATTACGATCATAGCAGAGCCGTATTTCATACTACTTCATTGTAGGTGAAGACTTACAACACACGAGGCACTTAAACTTTCCTTAACCACTATAGCATAGCCAAAAAAATTCTGTCAAGTCAAATTAATCCAGGGTGAGCACGTGAGATCGCGTATATCAGGGTAATAGTAGCCTGGTTATGGTCATACCGCTCCTGCCGGCTAACTCCACCAGCCACTAGCCAAAGATGTGTGCCTTCAGACGCCTTGACAAGAATCTAGAACCCGCTTATATTTATTAAAAATAATTTAATCCGCGCATAACATCTCCTGATCCTGCCCCCCAATAACCCGACGCACAGAAACGTGTCGAGGTCGATAGATCACGATTTTAGTTGATTCATGATGCAATCAAATACAGATCTGCGTGCCGATTTATAGCGATTGATACCGAGCAAACCAGGTTTTCAGACTGTTTTTACGCTGCCAATAGCTAACTCCATGGCCTGGAACCATCGCCGAAGCGGGCACAGAAGCAGAGTGAGCCTCGAATAACAGCGCAATGTGGCGTGTACGGCTTACCCGACAACCGATCCAACCTTCGTGATTACAAACGGAAAGGAGCGAACATGGCAAACGCAGTACAAGCACTGCTTGATCTCGGGCGTATCAAAGCTGCTGCGCTGCACACGCACCCTTACCAGTGGGGCCTTATTCAAGACCTGATACCGGAGCCGGCCGCACAATCACTGATCAACAATTTTCCCAGCGATCACTTCGAAGAAACCTACACCACAAATCAGGACAAAACTTATCGCATGTGGGTCAGGCAGCTCTTGAAGGCAGGCGAGCTGTACCACCCGGAGGCGCTGCACGAGGTCTGGCACGATCTGATGAGCACGCTGCAATCGCCGGAGTACACCGCAGCCATGTCTGAGCTAACCGGGCTAGATTTGAGCAAGCTGACGCTAGAGGTGGCATTCTGGCGCTACTCCTCCGAATGCTGGCTATCACCGCATTGCGACAAGCCCGAGAAGGTCGTCACGCAGCTGCTGTATCTGAATGAGAGCTGGCAATCAGCCTGGGGCGGCACACTCAAAATCCTCAACAGCGGCGATCTCGACGACGAGGCCGCCGAGGTACTGCCGTATTGGAAAAATTCAGCCCTGCTGATCCGCTCCGATCGATCCTGGCACGCCGTCTCGTATGTCAAGCCGGGCGTTCAGGCAGAGCGGCGCAGCGTGCAGATCATGTGGAAGAAATAGCCGTGGTGCAGCGGCCCATACAACGCGTGCTGGTGACCGGCGGCTGCGGCTATATCGGCTCGGCGCTTGTGCCACGCCTGCTCGCGGCCGGCTATCAGGTCACGGTGCTGGATCTCATGTTGTTTGGCTACCAGCCGCCCTACCGCCATGCCAATCTCCAGATCCTGGCAGGCGACATCCGCGACCGATCCTTGATCAAGCAGGCGCTGCACGGCCAGGATGCGGTGATTCATCTTGCTTTCATCTCCAACGATCCTAAGTATGAGCTGCCGGTAGCGATCGGGCGCGAGATCAATGTCGGCGCGTTTCGTCCGCTTGTCGAAGAAAGCGTCAGCGCCGGAGTACACCGCTTCATCCTGGCCTCGTCGTGCAGCGTGTACGGCAAGCGTGCTGATGCGCGGGCAGTTACCGAAGCGGACGAGCCGAATCCGCTGACAGAATATGCTGTGTGTAAGCTGGCCTGCGAGCGTATTCTGAGCGAGTACACCGCCGACGATTTCACAACCGTCGCAGTCCGTCCTGCTACCGTTTGTGGCTGTGCCGATCGGCAGCGCTTCGACCTGACGTTCAACCAGATGACCTGTCTGGCGTATTACCAGCGCGCGATCACCGTTCCCAACAGCGGCAGCATTCGCCCGTATCTGCACATCGACGATATGACGCGGCTGTATCTACAGCTGCTGGAGCTGCCGGCTGCCGCTATCTCCGGTAAAACCTGGAACGTTGCCCAGGGCAACCAGACGCTGCTTGAGTCGGCAGCGCTGATCCAGGCGGCGGTTGGGCCGGACGTTGTGCTCACGGCGCAGGAGAGCCAGGATACCCGCTCATACAGCGTATCGTCGCGGCAGATCGCGCAGGAGATCAACTTCACGCCACAGCTGTCGCTCGCTACGATGGTCGAGCAGTTCCAGGCTGCTTTCAAACAGAACAAATATCCGGGCGCGCTTGAAGATAAGCGCTACTACAATATTCGGGTCCAAAAAGAATATCCGTGGAGGATGTACCACATCTAGCTTATGCACCACCCCGCCGACTCATACATCCACCAGGCGCGAGCCGACCACACGCTGTACGCGCATCGTCTTGCCACAGCCAGGCGCATCCTCGTCTTGGGCTCGCCCGGCAGCGGCAAATCGGTCTTTGCGACACAGCTGGCTCGTCTCACCAGGCTTCCCGTCGTCGCGCTGGATGATCTTTACTGGGAAGCAAACTGGCAGCGTCCTGAGCCGGCAGTGTTCGCCGGGCGCTTCTTCGGGGAGCTTAGCCGCAGCGCGTGGATCATGGAAGGCAACTATCATCATACCTACCTGGATGAGCGGCTTCGGCAGGCGGATCTGATCATCTTCCTGGATGTCTCGACCATCACGGCGCTGTGGGGCGTCGTCATGCGCTCGCTCAAGCGCTACACCGGCGATCGCTCGACGCTGCCGGTCCAGGTTGCGGCGGGAGCGCAGTACCGGCCACGCTGGGAGCTTGGACCACGCTTCCTGTGGCTGGTTCTCTCCTTCAAGCTCAAGATCCGGCCCTTGATGCTGGCAACATTTCGCGCCGCAGACGCACCGGTCGTGATGCTCACATCGCGCCGGGAAATGCGTTCGCTGCTGATGACGCTAGACATGACGCGTAGTAAACAGGAAGCGTAGATTCACGCCATGGGTGACACAGTACAGGCCAGCACCGTATTTCTCTGCCGGCACGGCCACCGGATCGAGTGGGCCAGGCCTGACTGGTGCGGCGACGGCGACAACAAATATGATCCGTATCTTTCGGATCAAGGCATTGCACAGGCCAGGGCGCTGGGCCGCTATCTCCGGCGCGAGTCGATCGATCACATAGTTGTCTCGCCGTTCCTGCGCGCGATTGAGACCGCGCACTATATTGCCGAGCAGCTTGAGCGCCGCTTTGTGATCGAAGATGGGGCCGGCGAGTGGCTCAACGTCGAGTGGTTTCCTGAAGGTGCGCCTCAACTGCCGGCGCCTGGCGCTCGTATGCAGCGCTTTCCACGCATCGATACAGACTACTGCTCGTGGCAAACGCCGAGCTACCCGGAAACGCAGGAGCAGATGCAAGCGCGCATGGGCGCGGTGATTCAGCATCTCGTCCGAGAGCACGCCGGATCACTGCTGATTGTCGGGCATGGCCATACCGTCACCGAGATGGCTGCCGCGCTATCGGGATTGCCCAGCCAGAGCTTCGGATTTGAGCCGTGCTGCCTGACACGCTTAGATCGCCGCGACGGCACATGGCACGTGACGATGAACGGAGAAACAGCGCACTACGCGCGATTTCAGCGGCTCGCGCCGGATCAGCAGCACACTTCGATTGAGCGGCGGGTATGAGCACCCCACAGCCATCTTCCGAACAGCACCCTGAACAGCAGCAGGCACTTGCCCGCGCGCGAACAGTGCTCGGCATGATCTATCGAACGCTGATCTTGCCCTGGCCGGCCTTCACAGCGCTGCTGCTCGTCGTCGGGCTGATCGCCGGCCTGGTGCCGCTGGCGCAGATTCGCGCGATCGAGACCATCGTCAACGCGCTGACGGTCGCCGTACAGTCCGGCAGCGTCCAGGCCGGCACGCCGATCAACGACCTGCTCGGGCCGTATCTTCCCTGGCTGCTGCTTTTTGCCGGCTCGCACCTGGTGACGCTCACGCTGCAATCGCGCTCCTTTCTAACGTACCTGGGAGCGCTGCTGGAAGCCCGCGTCCGCGAGCGCTTCTACATCCCTTTTCTCCGCAAAGCGCTCTCGCTGCAACTGGAGCAGTTCGAAAGCCCGGCCTACTACGATCGCATGGAGCATATCCGCGAGGTGTTTCGCGGAAATCTCGCGGACTCGCTGCTTGAGCTTCAGCGCTTCGTGGTGATCGGCACGGCGATGCTGATGATCTTATGGCAGCTTGGCAGCGCGCACTGGCTGATCCCGCTGCTGCTGATCCCTGGCAGCATCTCGCTTGCCAGGCTGCGCGTTCAGCTGAGCCAGCAGGTGTGGCAGATCCATTTTGGACAAACACCGCTGCGACGACGGCAGATGTACTGGCGCAGTCTCCTGACTGAGCGCAAGCCGGCAGCCGAGGTGCGGCTCTTTGGTCTGCATGACTATATCATCTCGGCCTGGCGCAGGCTGAGCGACGATCGGCTGAGCGAGTATAAAGCCGCGACGCGCGCTCAGCTCTACCGGCAGCTTCCGATGCTGGCGTTAACCGCGAGTATCAGCGCGGGCGCATTTCTGCTGCTCCTGCTCGCCGCGACTCGTGGCATCCTCAGCCCGGGCCAGTTTGTGGCGTTGATCTACGCGGTCTGGCAGTACGAGGGCGAGATGGACATCATGGGCCAGCGCCTCGAAACCTTCTACAAGCTCGTCAAAAACCTGCACGCCGTCGAAGAGTTTTTGGCGCTTCCAGGTGCCGAGCGCCGGACCGGAGCCGCCGCGCCCGGCATCGAGCCCAACGGCATTCGCTTTCAACGTGTCGGCTTTACCTACGCCGGCAGCCGGCATCCCGTGCTGAGCGCCATCGATCTCGATATTCGTCCAGGCGAGAAGATCGCGCTGGTGGGCGAGAACGGAGCCGGTAAGAGCACGCTGGCCAAGCTGCTGCTCGGGCTGTACACGCCGACCGAGGGCGAAATCCTGATCAACGAGGTGCCGCTCAGCACGATCGAGCCGGGCAGCTGGCGCCGGCGTGTCGGGGCCGTGCTGCAAGATTTTATGCAGTACTCATTCAGCGTCGGACAGAACATTGGCTTTGGCCGGCTCGACAAGCACGACGAGCAGGCGATCGCCGCCGCCGCGCACGCCAGCGGAGCGAGCAGCTTTATCGATCGGCTGCCGCAGGGCTATGCGACGCGCCTGGGCAAAGAATTTGCCGATGGACACGAGCTGTCGCTGGGCCAGTGGCAGAAGCTGGCGATCGCGCGGGCGCATCTGCGGGATGCGGAGGTGCTGGTGCTCGACGAGCCGGCCTCAGCGCTCGATCCGCTAGCCGAGCTTGAGATCTATCGCCAGTTTCTCACGCTGGCGGCTGACAAGACGGTCCTGCTAATCTCGCACCGGCTTGGCTCGGCCCAGCTTGCCGATCGGATTATCTTTCTGGAGCACGGCAAGATCGTCGAGTGCGGCACGCATGGAGAGCTGATGGCAGCGCAGGGCCTGTACGCCGGCTTGTACGCGATGCAGGCGGAATGGTATCAAGAGGCACAGCCCGATCTGGTGACGCATGACGACCAACGCTAAGCGCGACAGCGCCGAGGAGCAAGACTCACTGCGCAGCCGCTGGCGGGCGCTCCTGCGGCTGGTATCGTTTTTGTGGCGGCTCAATCCGCGTGGCATGTTCTGGGCGACAGCGCTGCTGCTGCTCGGCGGTCTGCTGCCGGTCGTGTTTTTGGAAGTGCTCCGCCGCTTCATCGATCGCGCGCTCGACGTGATCGCCGGTGCCGCACCGACAAGCGCGCCGCTGGTCTGGTTCGGGCTGCTGGTCGTCATTCTGCTGGTCGAGCAGCTGATAAACGCGACCAATCGCTGGCTGGCGCTGCTGCTCAACGAGGAGTTCAAAGAGCGCGCGCAGGAAGAGCTGCTGGGCAAGGCCGGTCGCTTGCCGCTGGCCGCCTATGAAGAGCACCAGCTCTACGATCTGCTCCAGCGCGCGCGGCAGGGCATCGACCGGCATCTGTTTGCGGTCGCCAACAATCTGCCCGCGACGCTGGTCAATCTGATCACGGCAGTCAGCCTGCTGCTCTACGTCGGCGCGGCACACATCAGCTTTCCGATCATCTTTGTCGTCGCGGTGATCCCGCTGATGATCTTCGACGCGCGCTATGGTCGTAAGCGCTGGGCGGTGGAGCGCAAACAAACGTCCGACGAGCGCCTCCAGCTCTACCTCGACGATCTGATCACGCAGCGCCGCGCCGCCGGCGAGATCCGCCTCTTTGGCCTGCAACAGCACTTTCTCGACGAGTGGCACACGCTGTTTACCAGGCTCCAGCGTGAGCGGCTGGCGCTGGCACGACGTGCGGCGATCACAGGACTCAGTGGTCAAGTCCATATTCCGCTCACGATGCTGCTGATCACCAGCACCGTGACGATCTGGGTGCTGCGTGGCCGCATGACGGTCGGCGCGTTTGCCACGTATATTTCGGCGGTGGCGCGCTTTACCACGGCGCTCTGGCGGCTCGTCAGCTCGGCGACGCGGCTGAACACCGATCTGCGCTATATCAAGGATCTGTTCGAGTACCTGGATCTGGCGGAAGATGTAGGAGCCGCATCCGCGCAGATCGGCAGCGCCGCATCGTCTGCTGGGCATCCTACGCTCAGCACAGCCCCGACGATTATCTTTCACGACGTGAGCTTCACCTATCCCGGAGCCAAACGGCCCGCGCTCACGCACATCGATCTCACCCTGCGGCCCAACGAGCGGATCGCGCTGGTAGGCGAAAACGGAGCCGGAAAATCGACCATCGCCAAGCTGCTGCTGGGATTGTATCAGCCGAGCAGCGGTTACATCGCCGTGGACGGTGTGCGGCTCGATACGATCGATCCAGCGGTCTGGCGCTCATACGTGGCCGCCGTCTTTCAGGATTATATGCAGTATGCGCTGACCGCGCGGCAAAATATCGGCTTCGGCAGGCTCCAGCAGCTTGACGATCTGGACGCCATCCAGGCAGCGGCCGCGAAAAGTGGCGCCGACGACGTGATCGCGGGACTACCTGCGGGCTATGAGACGCTGCTGGGCAAAGCCTTCGACGAGGCCGGCCGCGATCTATCGACCGGCCAGTGGCAAAAGCTGGCCGTTGCCCGTGCCTACCTGCGCGACGCTCCGATCGTGGTCCTGGACGAGCCAACCGCAGCTCTGGATGCGCGCGCCGAGGTCGAGGTGTACCGTCAGTTTCGCGATATGGCCGTGGGCAAATCGGTGCTCCTGATCTCGCATCGGCTCGGCTCGGCCCGTCTAGCCGATCGCATCGTGGTGCTGGAGCAAGGCCAGATTCTGGAACAGGGCTCGCACGCGGATCTCATGGCGCGCGGCGGTCGCTATGCCGAGATGTATGCGGCTCAGGCTCAGTGGTACCAGGACGATCGCCAGCCGACTAAACACGGGAGTCTGCTCCCTCAAGGAGGCTCGATCGACGTGCCGGATCGGCCCCTGGCTTAGCCAGGCGCATGCTGCTAACTATGCATTTTTTGGAAGCTATGAACAAGAACGAGCACAGCACACAACCGATCAACAGCGCAGAGATCGAGTCGCTTCCTGCGCGCTCCTGTTTTCACCAGATCTTCGAGGCTCAGGTCGAGCGCTCGCCTGACGCTATCGCAGCGCGCTGCAACGATGCGACGATCAGCTATCGGCAGCTCAATCAGCAGGCGAATCGCCTGGCGCGACAGCTGATTGCACAGGGTGTGGGCGCGGATGTCGTGGTTGGCCTGGCCGTGGATCGCGGGCTGCCGCTGCTAGGGGCGATCATCGGGATCTTCAAAGCCGGCGGCGCGTACCTGCCGCTCAACCACCTCGATCCTGCGGAGCGACTCGCCAAAGCAGTAAGCCAGAGCGGCATACGGCTAATTCTGGCAGAACCGAGCCTCTTACCCGCGCTGAGCGAGGCGCTCGCTCTGTGTCCCGTGGAGCGCCGTCCGCAGGTTGTGCTGCTTGACGATCTTTTGCAGCGCGACGGCGCCGACGACAATCTCCCGGCGCGTGCCCAGCCGGATAACCTGGCCTACGTGTTTTTCACCTCCGGCTCGACGGGACAGCCGAAGGGCGCCATGGTTCAGCAGAAAGGCATGCTCAATCATTGCTACGCCAAGCTGGTCGATCTTGACATCGGCGCTGCCGACACGATCGCGCAGACCGCCTCGCCCTGGTTTGACGTCTCGGTGTGGCAACTGCTGGCGCTGCTGCTGGTCGGCGGCCGGGTCGAGATCATCAAGAATGAGATTGTTCGCCAGCCGGCGCGGCTGCTCGAAACGATCGCCGGCAAACAGGTCACGATCCTTGAGCTGGTGCCGTCGCTGCTCCAGCTGCTGCTTGAGCACGCGGAGCGTCTGGGAGCGGAGCGCCCGACGTTACCGGCGCTGCGCTGGGCGATCTCTACCGGCGAGGCGCTGCCGCCACAGATCTGCCGGCACTGGTTTGCGGTGTATCCCGGCATCCCGCTGCTGAACGCCTACGGCCCCACCGAGTGCTCGGACCGTGTGTCGCACTTTCCGATGCACGCAGCGCCCGGCCCACACACCACAACGATTCCGATCGGACATCCGATTGCGAATACGCAGCTGTATATCCTTGACGAGCAGATGCAGCCTGTGCCCGCAGGCATGGCCGGCGAGCTGTATGTCGGCGGAATGGGCGTGGCGCGCGGCTATCTCAACGATCCGGCCCGTACAGCCGCCAGCTTTGTGCCGCATCCCTTCAGCGCCGGCGGCGATAGCGACACTGGATCACGGCTCTACCGCACGGGCGATCTCGTGCGCCTGACACGCGATGCTCAGATCGAGTTTCTTGGTCGCGTCGATTTTCAAGTCAAGATCTCGGGCGTGCGCGTCGAAATGGGCGAGATCGAGGCCGTGCTCGAAGAGCATCCAGCCGTGCGCCGTGCGGTCGTGACAGCGCGCGATGATGCGGAAGGCCGGCAGCGGCTGGTCGCCTATGTCGTGCCGCAGCCTGAGCCCGCGTCCGAACACAGCCGGCTCCACGCCGGGCAGCAGCACAGCCTTCGAGCGCAGCTACGCGCGTTTCTTCAGCAGCGCTTGCCGCCGCATATGCTCCCGGCAGCATTTGTGCAGCTCGACGCCTTGCCGCTGACGCCTAACGGCAAAGTTAACCGTCGCGCCTTACCTGCGCCCGATCTGTCGGAGCTGAGCCAGGCGGATGCCTGGGCGCCGCCGCGCACGCCGCTGGAAGCGTATCTCGCGCTGATCTGCGCCCATGCGCTCGGCGTCGATCAGATTGGCATCCTCGACAACTTCTTTCAGCTCGGCGCGCACTCGCTGATTGTGGCGCACATGCTCGGGCAGATCCACAGCGATCTCAGGCTGGATCTGGAGTTTCACGTCATCGCGTCCAATCCCTCGGTTGCCGCGCTGGCCGAATATCTGCAATCGCTGCCGGACGCTGCCGCCCACGATCTCCATCAGCGCGCGGCTGCGGCAAGCGATGCCCGCCGTAGCCACGCAGCTCAGCCCATGCCGCCGAAGATCGACGATACGCGCTACCCGATCACCTATTTCCAGCGCAAGTATGTCGCCGCGTTTCTCGACGATCCGACCACCTGCGCGGCGCTGATTGTCGAGCCGTACCTCGGGCGCGGCAAGCTCGACGTCGAGCGACTCAAGGCGGCGCTGCGTGAGCTGATCGAGCAGCACGCTATTCTGCGCTCGGTGCTCGTGTCGATCGACGGTCTGCTCTACCACCAGGCGCTGGATCACTATGCTTGCGACATGCAGGTCACGCAGCATCCCAGCGATCCGGCGTTCGAAGCAGCGATCGCTGCCGCCATCGCCGACGAGGAAGCCAGGCCGTTCGATCTGCATCACGATGTTCTGGTGCGGAGCCGCGTTCTCGTCCGTGATGATCAGCGCTGGTGCCTGATCCTGACCTTTCATCATCTCATCGTCGATCAAAGGTCGCTCGGCCTGTTTGCTCAAGCGCTGTTCGCGCGCTACACCAGCGCTCAGCCAGCGCAGCAGACGCTCCCCAGCGCGCCGTTTGCTCGCTACGCCTGGCGCGAGCACGCGCTGACCACGCAGCCGCAATCGCCGGCCTTCCAGTTCTGGCGCGATCGTCTACGCCAGGCTCAGCACAACGCTCTAGCGATGGGGTCGTCGTGGCACGCGGGCGAGGCGCAGGAATACAACTTCGTGATCGACGAGGCGCAGGGCGACAAGATCCGGACGTTCTGTCAGGAGCAGTACATGACGCCGAGCAGCTGGTTTATGGCCTTGTACGCCGCGCTCCTCGGCGCAGCGCTTGAGCGCCGGCAGATCTCGATCGGCATGACCATGTCGATGCGGATCGGCGCCGAAGCGCGCACAACGATCGGCCCGCTGATCAACCATCCTGTCTTCAATATCGAAGTCCAGCCGGAGGCAACCTTTGCGGAGCTGTGCAGGCAAGTGCAGACGCGGATGTTCAGCTACTACAAATATCTTGATTTTCCATTTGAGTACTTTCACGAGCACCGCGCCGACTCCGCAGCGCCGGGCTCACTGTTTGACTTTTTGCTGAACTTCCACGAGCGTCCAGAGGACTTGTCGCGTGCTGCCGCGCAGCTCCAGATCGAGCGGCTCAAGCTCAAGCACGCTACCCGGCCGATGATGCGCAGCATCACCTGCAATGTGTATGAGCAGCCGAGCGGAGCATTCATTTGCCAGCTGCGCATCAGGAAAGATCGCTTCGGCGACGCTACGATCAGCACCCTGTCGGCGCGCATGGCCGATCTCGTCTCGACTCTGCTTGAAGCACCCGGCACGCCGGCCATGACGATGGTCGAGCCTGTAGCCTCGGTGGAAAGCCCGGCGGCACGACCATGATTGAGCCAGCGTTTGATCTTGAGCGGTTCGCGACCAGCCGGCATATCTGCATCGTGGGACCGCCCGGCAGCGGTAAAACAACGCTGGCCCGTCGTCTGGCAGGCATCCTCGATCGCCAGATCGTGCAGATGGATGATCTGCCATATGCGTTCTGGCTCCGGCACGGTCGCAACCCGAGCACGGCCGAGC